>JAITOQ010000243.1 GCA_031289865.1 Clostridiales bacterium | reverse complement strand
CATACAACGAAAGCTGCCGCAACTGTGTAGGCAGTCAAAACGATTGCGGAAGTATAGACTGATTTGTTTATCCTAACGCATATGGGACGATGCCCTCATCGTCCCGCCCCTTGATCCGACATTTTAATAGCAATCTTGCTTTTTACGGGACGATGAGGGCATCGTCCCCTACACCGTAATACCGACACAGTGGAGACATAAAAATCCGACGTCAGTCTGAACGGAGTGAAGAATCTAAAACGTCGGCTGTACAAAAAAACAAAAAAGACGAACCGAAGTCCGTCTTTTTAAGTAATTTTTTTTGTCTGTTTGTATTACGCCGCTTTCTTCTTGATGAAGAGAGTTGTAACAAAAGCAACAAATGTGAGACCGAGTTGAATCCAATATCCCGTTGCGACCCATTCAAGATTCTTTAAGATTAAGTCAAAGTCGAATTTGCCTGCGGCATCAACAACTTTAGCAACCACGAGAACAAGGTATCCGAGCGTCAAAACGAAAGCAAGCAAAGCGAAAATCGTAAGACCGAGTTTCTTCTTTGTGATAACGCTGATGAGAGCGACGATCGCGGTAATTCCGGCAAAACCGGCACCGGCTGCGATAACCAACGGAGCACCTAATCCTATTTTATATAGGATATCCCATATTCCGACATTCAGATCGCTAAATCCTTTAATCGCGTCGAAAATCTTACCGTCTAAAACGCTACCGATATAATTGTATGTATCAATTACCGGAAGGTCTTTCACATAGTTCGGTATAATTGCTACAGCTACCGCTAAGAGCGATAACACTAAGATCAGAATCGCACCAACGCGCGAAACTTTTTTACCACTTGCCATAAATAAAAATCTCCTTTATGTTTTTTTAAATTTGGTTTTTTATTCTTCATCAACCTGAAGGATAGGTTGATTCATTGTGCCGTAAGGTACGAGCGCGATTGGTTGAACGATCGGGTTGATCTGCATGATCGGCGTAGGAGCATTGATCGCTACAGGCGCCGGATTAGGCAACGGTCTGTAGATTACGTTTAAGGTTTTTACCTCAACGGGAGCGGGAGATTCCTCCTGACGCGCCGCGTCGATTTTTTTGTCCTTCTTAGCCATTGGTAATCTCCTTTTATTATGTAAAAAAAGACTGTTTACCTTAAGACTACTTGTTGATGTTTGACGCAAGGAACGACATGACGCCGAACCCCGTAATCAAAATGTATGTCGTGAATACTGCGAATGCACCGAACGCGTCCGCCCCTAAGCTCCCCATCATACCGATGGTAAAGACCGAGGAGAAAAACGAGTTTATATCCGCCCATAGTTCGCCGTTAAGGTTTAATCCGTAAGTAAAAATAAACATACCGATCGCGCCCAACGCGGCGACTAAAAGCAGTAGTGACACAAAGCGTCTGCCCAAGCGTCTGCGTACAAACAAACTCACTGTGGAGAGTATCGTACAGACGACGCCGAGGACCAAAACCAAGCCAAGCAAAAATGCTTGAGGTTCAAAAATCTTGCCGTTTGCGAGTGCATATCCGATAACACCGTTAGGATCACCTTCATCCGACATCGGGAGATAGCCCGCGAAAGAAGAGAAGTTCACTTGCACGCTATCCGGAAGCAAATCTATAATATCTTTTCCGAACAAGGTAATCGCGACCAATACGATCAACAGCACGTTGATAACGATACTGATGATCGGTCCGTATATCCCTGAAGCTTTCTTCTTTTCCATATTGCCAACTCCTCAAAAAATAAACAGTTACATGCTTTACAAAGATTATTCCTCGACCTGAAGGATCGGCTGATTTTGTGTTCCGTATGGAACGAGCGCAATCGGTTGGACGATAGGGTTGATTTGCATAATCGGCGTAGGCGCGGAGATCGCGACAGGAGCCGGATTAGGAAGAGTTCTGTAAACGATCGTAGGGCCCTTTGGTTGCTCTACGGGAGCCGGAGCCGGAGCTTCAACAGCTTTTTTGTTTTTCTTTGCCATAATAGTATCCTCCAAAAAAATATTTTAAAAATTTTAAGTCTTGCCTTATATAGCGAGGCGAGCTTGATGGGGTGGTCGTGCAAATAAATTCCCGTAAAAAAACGGATTATTCCTCGACTTGGAGTATCGGCTGATTCTGGGTTCCGTAAGGAACAAGCGCGATAGGTTGAACGATCGGGTTGATCTGCATGATCGGCGTAGGAGCGGAGATCGCAACAGGAGCCGGATTTGGAAGGGTTCTGTAAACGATCGTCGGGCCCTTCGGCTGCTCTACCGGAGCAGGTGCCGGAGCTTCTTCAACTTTTTTCTTCTTTGCCATAAAACTCATTCTCCTTTATAAAATATTTTTTCAAAAAAATTAAAAATTTAATTTTTTTCGACTTTAGAGTATCCGAACGCTATCGGATAGATAAATGTGAGGACTCCGACGGCTATCATAACGATACTGCCGATTTGGAGTTCGAGCTTTCTCCCCACCACGATTTGACACACAAGCCCGGCTCCCGCTACTACCGCCGCGAGTAAAAACCCGATTAAGTACGGTGTACGAACCCCTCTTGTGATTTTTCTTTTTAAAACCGATATGATTGTCGCTATAAGGTTTATAAAGAAATAAACCAACAACAACGCTGCCGTGAGCGGTAAGGCGTATATCGCCGCCAACCGCGAAAAGTCTACGTCTACCTCAAAAGCTACCGTGTCCGCGACCGCTAAGTACGCATTGTCGATACCGAGAGCCTTGACAATCCCGTTATCGTATACGCCCGCGCCGAGTCCGGAGACCTTTACGATCATAGCGAACAAAACGTCCGCGCCCGAATAGCTGATACCAAGGTCGTCAAAGACCTTTATGACGGGTAACTCTTCTTTGTTGCGCTCCTCGACCTCTTCGTCCGTGAGGACGATACCGTTCTCATCGGTGTGATAAGGCGCGCTGTACACCTTTACGCTCGGAAACACAAGCGAGGCAACCGCCGCGGCGAAAATCAGAACGGCTACTACTAACCTAACGATACGCCCGACTACACCTTTTTTTCCCTCGTACTCGTCCCCGTCAAGGGCGACGACGCTTGAAGAAATATCCTTCGCCATATTGTTTTCCTCACCTAATTTAGACTACGCTACCATTATACAACACTTTTTTATAAATTTCAATAGGTTTTTGAAAAATGTTATAATTTTTTTTTGTTTTTTTTCAAACTGCCCCATGTGTGTCTGAAATATTCCAAAAACCGACTCATTTGTGTCCGAAGCCGAAGGTTTTTAGAGAAGTTTTCTATACTTTTAGTTCAATTTAATACCCGTAGTAGCTTTTTATTCTTTCTTTTTCGGACTTAGGGTATTCTTTCCCAAAGAATTTAGGGAGCAAGAACACGAGGAGCGAGAGAACCGCCGCCGCAATGATCCCGAATCCTATCGCGTAAGGGAATGCGTCGGGCATCAATACGGTCATGATAAGTATTTCCAGCACAGCCACGACGAACAAGACCAATTGTATAGCGGATACGAAGTAAAACTTCTTTTTTAGATTACCCGTAAACAGCTTAATCAAGAAGAGTCCGATATTGAGTATTACGGCGACGAGGGTCAACACGAGGGTAAACGGCAGTGCCTGCCCTATCAATTTTTGGAAATAGGTGTATTGATAGTCCTCTCTCTCTTGAACCGCGCCTCTGTAATAGGCGTGTTCGGGGATTTTTACTCCTATCTTTTGGAGAAACTCCGTCACGGAGTCAAACATATCGTCAAGATGCATAATCTCAAAGACGGAAATGGTCACGTCGATACCCGCGGACTGTTCCGCAAGGTTTTCGTTGTTGTCGATCTCGTACATTTGAGCGTACGGGGTTTCGTATATAAAGAACGACGAAAGAATCAAGATAGACAAGACGCATGCGGCAAGCGCAAGGATTCTCTTCCTCAGCTTGATCATGGCTTTGACGTCCTTTGTATGCTTCGCCTTGCCGATGAATGCGGCGCGGCGTCTTTCGATATCCTGCTGTGTGAGAGCGGGATCCTCGACGGCGACGGCGGCAAGCGGCTCTTCCTTAGGCGCAAAAGGACAGACAAGCTGCCCGCCGCCTAAATTGTTGTCGTTGTTGCTGTTGATGACGTTGTTGTCGCCCGATACGTTGTAGTTGTATATGTAAGGCTTTAATTTCGCTTCGAGCGTATTTAAAGACGTACTAAACTCCGTCGATTCGCCGAAGCTTGGGATCGGCTGTTCTTCGGGCGGCGGCGGCAGTATCTCTACTACTCCGTCCTGCGCCTTTTTGAGCGCGTCCCTTATCGTCTTGTCGGACGTACGAATACCGCAAACGACACAGTAAATATCGTCCGCGGAATTGATAGTGCCGCAATTTTTACAAACATAGGTCGGACCCGCCGGTACAACCTTGTTTACCTCGCCGACCGTATACGGTGCGATCGAAGCGGCTTGTGCGCGTTCTTGATTTAAGCGCGTGTTAATGTCGGAGAGCTGATACGGATTTGTATAATAACTCTCGTCGGTAACATAACCGCTGTAATTCAAAGCCGCGGTTTTAGGAATACTTGAGCAATTACATTTTTGGCATACCGGAACAACCTCGGTTACTCCCGATTGTTTCACGCCGCAGTTGGTACAACGCAGCACGGAATCCGCCATATAAGCTCCGCAATGTTCGCAAATCCGCATAAAAAACTCCTTTTACACTTTTCACACCTTATTATAACTCTTTATCACGGAAATTTCAAGGGTTTTTTGAAAATAATTTAAAAAACTTTAAAAAAGTCGGTGTCATTCTAAAGTCGGTGTCATTCTGAGCGCAACGAAGAATCTAAAACGGAAGCGTGACGACTGCCGAAACATAAAAATCGGATTCAATTTTATTGTGTCGGTGATTGTACGGCTTACCGTTTGAGATTCTTCGCAAGCTCAGAATGACATCTACTTTTCTTTTTATCCGCAATTTTGCATTCTGCATTCTGCATTCTGCATTAAACTTCGCATATCTTCTTAAACACAACCTTCTCCGCCAAACACGTCATTCCCCCGCTCCCGTCGTCCTCAAAGCCTATCTCCGCGAGTAATTCGTCGCAAAACCGCGTACGGATCGGCGCACGGTTTGCCAACAGCTTTAAAACGAGCGAACGAATAAAAAAACGGCGGCACTCCGTAACGTCATAGGGAGGCTCTGCGCGGAGCTTTGTGATAATCACCCCGTCGGTAAACTCCACCGCCGCAAGCCCCACAACGCGCTCTCCCGCCGTCAGCGCGGCAAATACGCCCCGTTCCCCGTAAAAATCAGAGAACCGCCCGTCCGTCCCGCCCGTCAGCGCGTCAAAATCCATGATCGTCAATGTCAACATGGGGATATTATATATTAAATAGGCAGAGTTGTCAAGTTGAAAATTGAAAGTCGAAAGTTGAAAGTTGAGGTATCGCTTCGCTCAATGTAAAAAATGTTGTCATTCTGAGCGAACGCGAAGAATCTAAAACGATTTCTCCGAATTACCCTTAAATCGGAATCCGATTTTATATTGTAGCGGTTATACGGCTTACCGTTTGAGATTTTTCGCAAGCTCAGAATGACACCTGCTTCTTATCGGAGCAAAGCGACACCTTAATTTTCAACTTTCAACTCTCAACTTTCAACTTAAAGAACATATCGCTTGACATCTCCTCAAAAATAGTATAAACTAAGACCCGACCACAAAAACTAAATAACAAGGAGATGCCCGACAATGGACAAGAGAACAACCTCTCTTGCTCAACAGGAAATTGCGCCTTTAAGCCCCGTCGATCAAACGATCGGCGCGGAGATTTCCGCCGAGCAAGAAAACACGACCACAGCAACCGCGGAAACCCCGCAAACCCAAGGAAAATTACAGAATACTGTAGATTCCGATCAAGACCCCGTAAAACGTGCGCTTGCAACCGAAAAAGCCGAAGCCGCAAAGGAAAAACGGCGTTCAAACAAGATACTGACCTACACGGCGGTACTTGTGGCGTTGTCGGTCGCGATGAACGCAATCTCAAACAACACGAGTTTGTCGTCCTTTTCGTTCGCCTACACGGTCGATTTTTTTGCGGGCATGATTTTAGGTCCGATTTTCGGATTTGTCGTCGGATTTTTGGGCGATTTAATCGGATATTTTATTTCGCCGACGGGAGGGAGTTATATCCCGACTATCGGGATTGCGTCGGGCCTCTTGGGCTTTATTCCGGGGGTTATCATGAACCTCAAATTTGCGGACAAACAAGCGGCGCGCTTTAAACGAAGCGAAACAAAAATAGGATTCAGAACACTCCAAATCCTCGCCGCCATGTCTATCGTCTTTGTCGTCTGCACGCTCTTCATCAATTCGCTGACCATATTTATCATATTTATTCCGCGCACAAAGGATATCGGGAACTTTTTAACATATCTATGGCTCACCAGACTCCCCGCCCAACTCCCGATCTTTGCGACCAACGTCGTCATCATCATCATGGCGTACTTCTCGCTCGACAAATTGATACGGAGATTAAAAGGGCGGCTGTACGATTAAGTAGCATTTAGAATTACAAGTTAAAATCATATTTTGAAAACAAAACTTTATAAAAACCTTTGTTTTCGCTATTTGTTCTCCTCTCGCAAGACGGAGAGAACTTTATATTAAACTACTCTCAAGTTATTATACAGCGATAAGACGGCTATTTTTTAGCTATTTTTCGCGAAACTGACCGAAGATGAAGGTTCCTTATCGAGGGAAGTTTCGCGGAAAATAGCAAAAAAGAGCGGCTTAGCGCGGAGGATTGCTTGCAACCCATTAAAGATCGTCCGCGTCTTGCACGGGCATCTCGTCGTCGACCGCCGTACCCGTATACATTCCCAACGGATCATAATCCTTGTCCGCAGTAAAAGCCGAATTTTTCGGCTTTTTTTTGTCTTTCTTGTCTTTCCTTGCTTTTTTTAGTCGTTTAAACATATTTTTTCTCCTCGTCAATGTCGATACGCAAGCCGACGCTTTAGATTCTTCGCTTCGCTCGGAATGACACCTACTTTTTATTGAAGCGTAGCGACACCTTACTTATTACTTATTACCTATTACTTATTACTTAAAAAATCGGTGAACGGGCTTGTAACGCAATTCCCCACGCCATTGTCCGTTGCGATGATGGATGCAACGTCACGTTGCAAAAAAAAGAATACGGTTTCCCGTATTCTTATTGTTTTTCAAAACACTTGTTTTATTCGATTTTCTATATTTTTATTTCCGATTCTTTTTGTCTTTTTTCTTTTTGTCGCCCGAATGCTCCGCCGCGTTATGCTCGCGAAGCTCCGCTAACGCTTTTTCTCTGCACGGGATATACATTCCCCCGCTTTTGAGGATTGCGGTGGAGGCTGTTCCCGCCGCGCCGCCGTTTAATAAAACGGGTTGCTGCTGCGGATAACCGTACGCGCCTTGCTGCGGATAACCGTACGCGGGTTGCTGTGCATAGCCGTATTGCGGCGCACCATAGCCGCCGTACGCGGGTTGAGGCGCATAACCGTATTGCTGCGGTGCGTAACCGTACCCGTAAGGCTGAGGATAATAAGGTATCGGAGCGGGCGCATAGCCGTAAGGCGGGTATGCGGGATACTGCGGATACATCATCGGGTACTGCGGATATTGAACCGTCGGGTACTGAGGGTACTGCGGATATTGCTGATACGGTTGTATATAACCGTTCGGTTGCTGATAAGGGGTCTGACTATAGCCGTACGCTGGTTGACCCGCCTCGTTCGGCGAATAGACTGCTTGACCGTTTGCGTCGGAATATTCGGAATATTCGGCTTGACCTTGACCCAAAAGCCCTTGATCCGCGCCGCCGCAACCGCAAACACAGCCGCCTATCGGATTTTGCGCGGCAAAAGCCGTCAAAAAGTCATAAACCGCTTTGTGGTACTGAATAGTGACGGGATACGATTCCGTTCCCGGCAAAATTTTGCCTTTTTTGTTTTTTCTGCTAAATTTCGTCCCGCAATTTAAACAATAGGACGCGCCCTTCGGCGACTGAAAACCGCAAACGCCGCACGACTTTAGACCCGTGTCGACGGTCTTGCCGCACGAGCCGCAATATTGAGCATAATCTTTAATAGGCTTTCCGCATTCCGCACAATACATAGCGAAAAATCTCCTTTTATCCAAGCGTAATACTATTATATCCCATTCTTCGGCATTTGTCAATACTTTTACTATTTTTATTTTCCTTTTTTTAACGAATAAACGAATACCCAAAGTCAATATCCTTCTGAATGTGTGGCGGCATAAAATTCCCCTATGGGGAGGTGGCGGCGAATGCCGACGGGGTGGTTAAACGTCGGTAGGA
>JAITOQ010000069.1 GCA_031289865.1 Clostridiales bacterium | reverse complement strand
TGAGGAAAAGAACGGAATATGAAAAGTTTTCTTAAAAAAATCTTAGTGCCGAAAAAACACAAACCAAACAAGCGTTTTGGGAAACGAAAGCATCTCGAAACGGAAAGGCTTCTTCGCGGCGAATTTTTTAAATTTTTTCGGAGTGCGGTCTTTAAGGCGTCGGCGATTATTTTGACGCTTTCTATTGTGCTGACCATAGTTTTATACGGGACGAGCAGCGGCAGCGGTTCGCTCCTCGATCTCATAAGCTCCGCGATGAACGGAAACGGAGAGATCGATATTTTTACGATGATTGACGGGATAGATTCCGACCTTTTGTCCGTTGCATCCGAATTCGGAGTGAGTATTCCGACCGCCGCGCTTGATATGCTCGACGAATATTACGGCACGGGTTCGACCGACGCGCTTGCGGACTTTTTGACGACCGATCCGAAAGACTACTATGCAAAGCTCAACCCCGCAAAAAACATGACGGACGCGCTTCGCGCAAAGGGGTTCAGCGAGGAACTCATCGAATACATACAGACCGACAGAAACTTTTTAAAACTGATCGTCAACAGCGATACGCTCATGCGGGCGGTGCAGGATTTTTCGCAAGGAAAACCGAACAGCTTGACGGATGACGTGTTTACCCTCCTCGAAAACAACGAATACTACCTTGAAATTTACGGAGCGGGTTCAAATCTCGCGGCCGCGCTCTCAAAATCCTTTGTCGTGAGTAGGATAAATAGGAATTTTGCTTCCTTAAAAGACCCCGAGCTAAACGACAACGGCTATACTCTCGAAAAGTTTTATATCGAATATTTTACCGCGTTATTCGGTTACGGCAATATTACCCCGACGACTATCGACGACGCGATATTCGGCGCGTATGAACAAACGGGTCTTTGCCGCCGTCACGGAGTAAGCTCAGTAGAATTCTTTTTGGCGGTAGCTCCGGGGCAGCGTGATCTAAAGGAGCTTGCTAACGAAATCTACATCAGCGGGATATTCCAAGCGATTGCTCACGAGCCGAATCTCGCGCTCATAGATTTTGCCGTCAACGTCGCCGTTTCCGCGACGGCATATCGACCGACGGAAGAGGAGATAAACGCTTGTTTGCCCGCTATCTATTTTGAACTCGCGGACGCGGGGGAATTGACCGCGGAGGAGGAAGCGGCGTATATAGAGGACGCAACCGCCGAAGCGCGCTTCGAGCATACATACGCTTATATTCTCGAATATATGAACGGGCATTACAAGGGCTTTTACAGTTATTTAAAGACTTTGCCGCTTTTTGACGCAAAAAGTTTGGCGCATCTCGTCCCCGATCCCGCCATTCAATCGGAGATTTTTGCAAATCAATCCAAGATATTCGGTACATATATCGACATTATTTCTTCGCTTTCGGGCGACACAAAGGCGTTGACGGCTTTTGTCCTCTACTTTGTCGCGGTGGGCGACGTTCACCAAATGCTGTATGACCAATACATGTATAACATGACGTCTCATTTTCAGAACCTCCTCAATATCAAAGCAATGCTAAACTTTTTTGAGAACGACGGAGCGTACGGCAAGAGTTCGGCTGACTTTTTAAAATCGATCGGGTATTCGATAGGCGAGGAGTTTGAAAAGCTGCTCACCTTGCTCCAATTAGAGGATAGAAACGACGACGATCAAGCGGACTATTTAGAGGAGCTTACCGAGGTATTCGAGTCCTTTTCCTTGCAATACATGTCGTCTTACCAATACATGAGAGCGGGAGAAGGAATTATAAACTACGCATATTTCCCCTCCAAAAACTCGACCACAAAGCCCGACGGCTACCGTCTTTACGAGAATCAATATAGACGTTTTTTAAATAATTTTAACAAAGCGGCGGCGACCCTTATCTCGCCCGCAAAGAGCATAGCTATCAAGATAGAAACCATTCGCAAATTTGCGGTGACGCTCATGGACGGCACCGACAGCTTTTTTGCGCATGCAAACGATACGGTCAACTATCCGACGCGTGAAGAGAGAATGAAAGGGTTTTCCGATATAGTCGACAAATGCTATACGGCGGTGATTACTAAAGAGTTTTATGAGGAAAATTACGCGATAATCGCGGGGCAGATCGACGACGCGCTTTCCGCATTGTTTAGGGTGTACAAGGACGAGGATGCCGTGGAGGTTCTCGTGGACGGGGATTATTTTGACCGCGACACCGTCGCAAAATACATCGCTATCTATGAGGAAAACGATCCGGGTATAAAACTCTACGACAACCTAAAATACTATAGCCGTATATTCACAAGAAAGGCGACCCTTGTCGCCGATTACGTCCCGAATATCTATCTCGCAAAGGTCGCTCTCGACAACGGGCTCAACGACAAAGCCCTCTCAAAGATTTACGGCATGTTGAGCGTCATGGGCATAGGTATCACAAAATATTCCATACAGCGCGACGCGCAAAAGGATCTGTTTTTCTTTAACAATATCGAGCAGTACACGTCCCTAACTGACGCGATGAGCCTCGACAACGGCTACGGTTTTATGCAGTTCGGTATAGGATTTATCTATCTATTTATCATGCTTATCACCGTGGTCATCGCAGCCGCGACGATTGCTGGCGAATACGAAACGGGTTCGGTAAAGCTTTTGCTTATACGTCCGTTTAGGCGGCGGCAGTTTATCACCGCAAAGCTTTTGTATGTCGGGATTACGCTCTTTGCTATGTTTTTGATTTCGTTTCTCGTCATGCTGTTTTTCGGCGCGGTCGGAGTCCCCGGAGCGGAGGGGCTAAAGGGGCTTGTGTCGCGGGAGGTGTTAGTCATCTTTAACGCGCAAAAGACTATGATTATGTCGCCGCTTGCCATCATCGCTATCGAATATTTGTTGTATTTTGTGTCGTGCTTTATGTACGCGTGTATCGCGGTCATGGTTTCGACTATATTTAAGTCGCGGGCGGCGTCGGTCGCGGTGTCGGTCTTTGTCTTTTTTGCCTCGTCGATTCTCACCGCACTTTTATCGAGCAACGATTGGTACAAGTATATCATCTTTAACAACACCGATTGGTTTATTTATCTTTCGACGGGTCCGTCGCTTGCGGATATGACCTTCGGGTTTTCGGTGATAGTGTATTTTGTATATTTGACCGTGATATTAGGCGCGACGTATATTATATTTGAAAAACGCGACGCAGTGTAGTTGCATTCTGCATTCTGCATTAAAAAAGCATTCTGCATTAAAAAACGTTATCCATACAATAACGATACAATACGAGGAATAAAAATGAAAGGTTTTTTTGCAAAAATCAAAAACTTTTTTAACTTCAGAGACATGACGAAGTTAGTCGGGGGAGAGCTTTTTAAGTTTATTAAAAGCTCGACCTTTTATGTGCTGACGGCTTTTGTCATCATTTTTATGATTGTTACCGCGTGCGTCTACAATCCTTCCGACGATACGATAGCGAACATCATGAGCTTTTTGGGCGACACGGTTGTACAAGAGGATTATTTTACATACTTAGACCGCGTAAGCGGTTCGGCGTATATAGACGATATGGAATTGGACATTCCGTACCTCGATTCTAAAAAAGCTGACGAGACGTTTAGCAAGGAAATGAAATACACCTTTGCCACCGTCGATCCGGTAAAGTACTATCTCGGACACAATCCCGTGTCGGATATCGCGGCGGCGAACATAGATTTTATAGACCTCTATGATTTTTCGCAGTATTACGTCCCCGGCCGCTCCGATTTTGTCGCGCAGGCGGGTTATGCCGGCGCGGTGCAACGGTTTGTGATATCGGATTTTGGCTTTTTCGGACTTTTTCTCCCGTACAACGAGGAATTTGCGCTGCAAAAGAACGAGGACTATATTTGGACGCTTTTTAACAGCGGTTTCTCCGCGGAAACTATTTCCGCACAGCTGCAAACCGACGGCGCACTCCTTTTTTCGGCGTCTGAAACCTTGCAGTTGGTTTATCCCGACAACAATGCGCTTGTAACGGAGCTTAAAAATTTCGACGTCAAGGAAAGCTTAATCCGTATCATGAATGCCGCGTTTGCAAGCTTTAACAACGACCGTGCGGAATATGCGGACTTTATCTTTTATAATCTCTATATGGAGCCCATTCACGTTCATGTTTTTAAAAGCGTGAGCGACGAGATTTCTACCTCTATGAGAAAGCTTGACCGCTCCTACCGCTTACTTCGGTATCTGCGCGGTAGCGGTTATCAAAAGACCTATAATGATTTTATAAAGGACAGCATTCTCGAATACGGCGAAGCGTTTGAAACCTTGAGCGACGCGCTTCTCGCCGCGGATCGGGTGGGGGACAGAAACAGCCGTGAGTTTCAAGAAAAGACGGCGGTACTCCGTGCCGCATATGCGGAATTTTGGGCGAAGTACGATTTTGCTTACCGCATGATCTCCACAAACTACAATATGGATTCGGAATTGTCGGTAAACTTCCTCTTTTTCCTATCGGAGAGGGGGTCTTCCGTGGTATCATCTTATGTCACCCCGCCGCCGGAGCTTTATAGCGCGTTTCGCGATCGGCACAGCGTCATAAGCGACGAAAACAGCGAGGTAAACAGCCTTTTAAACATAAATTTCACCGCAAAGGGAGTTTTTGAAAGTATAGACGCGTTTGTGACGACCATGCAGCAAGGCGGTTATATTTTTACAAAGAGCAACGTTTCGGATCTTACGGAAATGATGAGGGATACCTTAGACCTTATAGACCTTGGCTTGACGATAAAAATCGACCAAAAAACGTATGAGGCAAGCTTTGCCTTTTTGGACGGACGGATCGAATCGTTGTTAAAAAAAGCCGTGCGCATTTCTCATGATAACGCCGTAATTCGTTACTTTATCGACGGGTACGGAGAGGAGTTAAAAGCCGCGCTCAATGAGTCGCTCGATTTGGGCTTTGCGTCCTACGAAGAGGTCTTAAAGGACGGAAAGACCTTGATTATCGAGAGCGGTTATGTCGACGACTATATTAGGAAGGTGAATTTTTCACTCATTTTGGAGAATGAAAATCTTTCCGACGACGACCTCAACGGTATATACGGTATAGTCAACGTCATGATGTTCGGGGTATCAAAATATTCTATAAAGAGCGATATCACACAGATACGGTTTATGCTCGACAACCGCGAAACCATCGGCGAGCTTACGACCGCTTTGGGACTTGACCGAGGCTTTGGCTACATGATTTTCGGCTTTAATATCCTATACCTATTTTTGATAGTCGTCGGTATCGTAATAGGCGCGGGGACGATTGCGGGCGAACACGCGACGGGTACGATAAAACTCCTACTCATACGTCCTTACAAGCGTTGGCAGTTTTTACTCTCAAAGATGTATATGACGGCGATTGCTATGCTGTTTTATTTCATCATATCGTTTATACTGATGTACGTCGTGGGGGGAATAGTTTGGGGGTTCGGCTCGGAATACAAGGTCTTGATACTCTTTAATGCGGAAAAGGTC
>JAITOQ010000225.1 GCA_031289865.1 Clostridiales bacterium | reverse complement strand
CCCCGTCCGCCTTTAGACACTCGCCGAAAAGCGCAACGTCGTCGGTCTTTATCGCCGTAAAAAATTTTTGAGACAGCTCGTTTTGCACCTTAAAATCTCCGTGTTATATCTTTGTCTTAATATCGTTTTGGATCTTTCGCTACGCTCAAGATGACATATCTTTATGATTATATTCCCTTGTTTTATCCGATATTATTTCTTCGTTTTTACCCGTCTTTCCATTGCCCATTTATCCAAAACGTCATAGATATAGGCTTCGTTCACTCCGTCCTTTTCCACGATATTTTTGAGAAGCGAGCTTGTCGTCGAATAGCTTTCCGCTATAGTATCGAGACTCTTTCCCTCGGTTTTTTGGAGTTTCATGAGCTCCTCGAGCCCGACTCTTATGCCCTCGATTTTGTTTTGGGTATTCTTTAAGGATTCCGCAACGTCGCGGTTGATAAAATCACCGATTTTTTGAACCTCTTTGTTGTAGGAATCAAGGGATTTTTCAAGCTCCTTTATATTGTAGCTTTTCGTCTTTTCATCGATGAGCGCGTCAAGCCGACCGATTTGCTCCTCGGCTTTGGTTTCGAGGGCGACGACGTTCGTCACCTTGTCCGCGGTCTTGGACATGACGGTATAGAGGCGAACCACTTCGGCTATATATTTATTTGCGGCGGCGGTAAAGCCGTCGATACGCCCCGAAAGGTCGCTTGCCCGCGTGCTTTGTTCGGACAAGGTTTTTGACAGCTTGTCCATGCTCTCTTTGATATTACCGCCGTATGCCGCGTCCAATTTTTCGACGTTTTCACGAACCGCGGAAAAGCTGTCCGCAAACTCGTTCAGCCCCGCTTGCACGGGCGTCAAAAGCTCTCTGTACTTTAAAAAAGCGTCTATAAGGGACTTTACTTCTTCGTTCATCTATGTTTTCCTCCGAACCGGTCTTACTAATGCTAATGATTTTTCTAATAGTTTTACTTGCGTTTTGTTACTTTGTTTGTTTTTATTGCGGAATTTATTTTTTTCTGCTCTTCGAGCAGCCTTGCCGCGTCTCTCGTCATCACTTCAAATATCAAGTCACGAGCCTTTGCGTCAAGGTTTTTGTCCTCCAAAAACGCCGCCGCTTGATAGTTGAGCGCGCCGCCGCCTTTTTTTTGATAAGCTTCCAAAAAAGCGATCAACGCGTCGTCGCGTGAAAATTCAAACTGCTCCTTTGCGTCCTCGCGCATATTAAGCTCCCAAAATCTGACGCCCGCCTCTCTGTATTTTCCGTGCAAAACGTAGGTTTCGTAGACCTCTATTCTATTCATTGCCTCGCGTTTTTCGTCCGCGTTTAGCATACGCTCCGCGGAAATTCTCGCGTTGTCAAACTGTCCCGACTTGATAAATTCAAGCGTCCGTTTGGCGATTTCGTCCCTATCTATCTCCTTGATATTTGAGGACGCAAGCAAGTCCTTTACCGCATCGGCGGTCTGAAGCTCGTCAAAATTGTTTTTAAAGAATTCCTCAAAGAGCGGTATTTCGCGCTCCTCCGCGACATAGAGCCGCGTCTTTGCGCGGGAAATCCCCACATAAAAGAGGTTGAAATAGTAGCGGTACACGGAATTTTCATCCGCTTGCTTGCGCGCCACGACAAGCCTATTGAGCGCGCTGAACCGCTCGAAATTGTCCGATAACACGCGGTACAGTACGATCGCGTCGCGCTCTAAACCCTTGACCTCCGAAACAGTCAAAATCTCTCCTTGCGGAAGTTTTTTTCTGACCTCTTGCTTTTCCTTTGCGCCCGAAACCACGACGGTATAGTTGTTAAATTTTTCGCGCTGAAGCGCGTTCAAAAAATCCTTGTCCTTTATATATACCGTACTGCACGCGCCGCCGTCGTCCACGCTCTTTGTCCCGAGTACAAAGCTATGCACCCCGAACTTACCCGTATTTAGCCGCGACAAGCTCTCCGCAATGTCCCCGATTTTTTTGGTACTGCGGTAGTTGTTGACAAGCTCCGCGACGGAAATCGTATCTTTTTCAAAGAGCAAACGCTTTAAGTAGGCAAAGCTAAAGTACGACGGATTGATCATCTGGAGCGCGTCGCCGACCGCAAAGACCTTTCTGGAAATCATCTTGACAAGACATAGCTCCGCTTCGGTCATGTCCTGAACCTCGTCGATAATCGCGAGCGAATATTTTTCCAAATCCGATGCGGATTCCAAAAGCCGCCGCGACATGGCGTTGTTGTCCAACAGTCCGCGTGACCTCAACCGTTCCTCATAATCACGCGCAATCGAGTAGACAATCTCGCATTCGCGCACACCCAAGCTCCCCTCGCGCCGCTTTGTAAACTCCTCAAGCGTAATGGCTTTGAGGGGGTTTTCGGGGTCGCACGCGCCGAGAATCGCACCGTAAATCTCCTTGTAAATCACCTCGTACGACAAGTCCTTGATTTTTTCGAGCTTGCCCCTCAATTGATGATTTTTCATATCGCCGATATAGCTTGTGACAAAATATTTTTCGTCGGCAAAGCCCGCGCCGTCCGCGTCCTCTCTCCCGTCCGTTTTTATCTTATCGATATTCTTAAAATACAAGTCCTCGATCAAAAAGAAATCGACCTTCGTATTTAAAAAATCCAAAATTTTCTCGACCTTTTGTCTGATTTTATCGTCGTCGTCCACGGAAAAATAAATCCCTAATCGGTTTTCTAACGCTTTTTTGTGGTCGTTCCCCAAAAAAACGATACTTCCCTCGTCATAGCTCTTGATAAAATCCGCAAGATTTGTTTCAAACTGCCGAAGCCTTGAGCGCGTTTCGTTTAACAATCCGCGTGAAAAAGTCGAATAGAGAATCTTTCCGCTGTATGCTCTACAAGCGGTAAAGATGATTTTGTCGATACATACGTTGGTTTTCCCGCTCCCCGCCGAACCTTGAACGAGGACGTTTTTGTCCTCCGTTTCGACGATATTTTTTTGAGCGGGGCTGAGGAGCGGAAAGCTGACCCCGCCCGACGAGCCGAGCCGATACAGCTTTTGAAAGTCGGATTTTTTAACGCCGCCGTCCCTCTCGCTTATCTTTTCAAGCCGCATAAAAAATTCGGGACGCATTAAAAGAAAGGATAGTTCGGGGTCGTTTCGCCTCGCAAGCTCCTCACGTCCCGCATATCCGAAAAAGACGATATCACGCCCCGAAAGCGACGGATTCAAATCGCTCCCCTTTTCCGTCAAAACCGCCCGAAAGACGTGCTTTTCGTCCCCCGTCGCAAGCCTATAAAAGCCCGCTCTATGCCCCGCAAGCAACAACCCCTCCGCAAGCTTGAGCAAAAAAGCGTCGGCGTTTAAAAAGTGCCGCGTTTTTGCAATCAACCCTTCGGTTTTATAAAACGTGCTATCCGACGACAACACGGTCTTGTTGTTTTCTATTTTTAAATCCATTCTTGTTCCTTGTTTTTTTTAATGCAAAATACTTTGTAAATGCAGAATGCAGAATGCATTAAATCAATCTCAATGCCTCACAAAAGCCCTCTATTCCTCCGTCCAAAACGACGTCCATCGGCAGCGTCACCTCGCATCTCAAATCCTCTACCGTATTATCCCCCGCGTTATAGATTCTAATCGGCACACCCTTTGAAGCGGCTTTTTGCTCATTTCTCGCGTTGTCGATTTCGCTCTCTCGCCTTTTGTCTTCGATTTCTTTGAGTTTTTCTTTGAGGTTGGCGAGTGCGCGTTCCTTGTTTTTAAACTGCGACCGCTCGTCTTGACACGTCACGACGATGCCCGTCGGGAGGTGCGTCACGCGTATTGCGGTCTCCACCTTGTTTATGTTTTGACCGCCCGCGCCGCCCGAATGAAAGAGGTCTATCCGAATATCCTTGTCGCCAAATTCGATTTCCTCCGTCCATGGCTTTTTGTAGACGGTGACGTATGCCGTCCCGTAGGTTTTATCCAAAATATCTCGGCGGCTTTCCGTATATCTGTGCGCACCGCTCTCGTACCTAAAGCTTCCGTACGCGCCCTTACCCGCGACGGTAAAGGTAGCGGATTTCAGCATTTCGGGACGGGGCATATAGGTTTTTTCCGTTCGCGTCAAAAATCCCATGCGTTCCGACGCTCTAAGATACATAGAAAAAAGCGAAAACGCAAGCTTTAACGAGTTGTCAAGCATGTCCGAAACTCTGATTTCGACCACAATCTCGCATTCCTCGTCACGATCCGAAAACAGCAACCGAGAAAGCTCCTCCGCCGCATCCGCGGCTTTCTCCCTCTGCTTTTTTTCTTCCTCAAAAAGCAGCGTCCTTATATCGCCCTCCGCGGTCAAAAGCTCTTGTCCGCACCGTTCCGCTTCTTTCGCCGCCCTTATCATCTCCGCACGCTTTTCGACAACCGCACGGTTCGCCGCATTTTCCGAAACCAACCGCCGATACAATCTGTTGTCGGCAATGATTTCGGGCATGGAAATCAACTCTTCCGCTTCGTCATATCTGTCTTTTATTTTTTCGGTCTGTCGGGCTAATCTCTCAAACTGCTTTTCCACCCGCCTCGCTCTCCTCCGCGTCTGTCTTTTTATAATCTGTTTTTTATAATGCAAATCTATTATCCGCAAAAAACCTAATGTTATTTTATCACAGAATCAAATCTTTTGCAACTTATGCCGCTATTAAATTTGATTATCTTTAATCCATTGCAAAAGCCCGTCATATTTCATACTGCCGTCGGCAAGCGCAATCCCTATACGGATTACTTCTTCGTTTGTAACATCTATTGGGATACCGTTTACTTCCAAAAATGTCAACATAACATACATTCCGATTCTCTTGTTCCCGTCTATAAACGCATGATTCGCCACCAAACCATGTCCGAGTTTTGCGGCTTTTTCTTGATTTGTCGGATATAAATCTTTTTTATCAAAGGTTTGAAATGCGCTTTCCAAAGCTGAATCAAGCAAGCCGTAATCACGGACGCCCGCCGAACCGCCCGTTTCCTCCGTCATCAATTGATGCAACAACAACACCTTCTCTTTCCCAAATTTTATCACTTCGCAAGCTCCTCAAATGCCGAACGGTATTTTTCTAATACCCGCTTTGCGACAATATCGATTTTCTCGTTTTCGGTCAGTTCAAAAACGGGGTTTTGCGCAACGTCGACAAGAATATACTTCGGTCGATTGTTTTTAAAAATCACCGCGCTGCCGTTTGTTTCCGCAAGTCTCGCCGCTCTCGAAAAATTTTGATTTGCCTCCGTCATGGTAAGGATTTGATTTGTATTGATTAACATGTTACACCTCGATTATATTATATCAAAAAAATAGGATTAAATCAACCTATTTAAAAAGGTTTTTTAAATCTATATCCAAATTCTCGTCACGGAATAAAGCGCAATCCAAAAATTCATACGGAGTGATTCCCAATCCCCGCGCCACTTGATAAACCGTTTTGAGAGTCGGGCTTTTGGAATTACCGCACATTAAATTTGTAATGGTAGACCGACTTATATCGCTGGCCTTTATAAATCTGTGAACGGTTATTTTTCTTGCTTTCAAATATTCTTCCAATCTTATGCTAAACGCTTCACTTAATGTCATTTTAAAATCTGCCGTTTTTATTTTACTCTGTTTTTGTACCGCGCAACGATATCATCATATTTAGGATTAAATCCTTTTGTCCTCTGTTTAATGTAGACCAATACTCCAATACTTTTTTATGCTCTTCGGGCAATTCACTTTCTTTTGATTCGCTGAATAGCTGAACAAAAGAGATTTGCAGCGCGTCGCACAACGCCTCCAAAACTTCAAAGAACGGCATCGTCTGCCTTGTTCGATCCCGTATTATTCATCACCTTAGCGGTCGCTATCCCTTGCCCCAATCAAGATAAATTTTGGTCGCCCGTACAACAAAAAGAGTACGCTCTACTCTGCGAAAAAGCAGATAAACGTACTCTGATTTGTGATAGTTATATATTTTTACACCAATTTCCCCGTAAATCTCACGGTCTTGTCGCCCTTTATAATCGTACCGATTTTGTAGCAGTCGGTGCCGAAGGCTTTCATGTGGTTGATAAAAAAGTCTTCGGAGCCGCGTTTCACGACTATCGTCATGCCGACGCCCATATTAAAGGTCTTTAGGAGTTCTTCGTCGTCGGTCGGGGTGGTATCCTTTAGATAGCGGAAAATCGGGAGGAGTTTAATCGTTTTGAGGTCTATTTCCGCGCTCACCGTTTCGGGGAGAATGCGGTTTAGGTTTCCCTTTATGCCGCCGCCCGTGATGTGAGCCATGCCTACGAGATTCGGATTTTGAAACAATCCGATCAACTCTTTGTAATAGGACTTATGCGGACGCAATATCACGTCTATAAAGCGTTCCCCGCCGATAAGCGCGTCTACGACTTCGGGTCTTTCGCTCATGAGCATACGGAGGAACGAGTAGCCGTTTGTATGGACGCCGCTCGACGCAAGCGCGAGGACGGTGTCTCCCTCCGTGATCTTTGAGCCGTCTATCAAACCGTCTTTTTCGGCAATCCCGACAATGCTTGAGGTCAAAATATACGTTCCGCGCTCGACGACGTTCGGCTGCTCGGATGTTTCGCCGCCCGTTAGGACGCTTCCGTTCTCCGTACAAGCCTTTGAGATGGTTTTGACTATCCGTTCGACGATATCGGGTTCCATTTTTCCGCATATAATCGCGTCTTGTACGGTCAAGGGCGTCGCGCCCATCACCAAAATATCGTTCGTCAAGTGGTTTATCATGTCATAACAGACGTTTTCCACCTTTCCGTACTCGACCGCAAGCTTTTGTTTTGAGCCCGGCTCCTCGGTCTTTAAGACCAGCACGGGATTTTTGATTTCGGGAAATTTGATATCGTAAACGGACGCAAACGCACCCGTTTTATTTAGCACACGCGGATTTTTCCCGTCGATATAGCCCGCCATTTTTTTCTTCGCCGCATCCGCCGCGTTGATATTTACGCCTGATTTTTCGTTAGTGAAAGCCATTTTTTTACCTTTTGATTTAAAAAACAATTTTCGTTTTAATTGAAAATTGAAAGTTGAAAGTTGAAAGTTAAGGATTTAAAAAGAGGTGTCGTTTTAGATTCTTCGCAAGCTCAGAATGACAATAACTTTTATTCCGAAATTTTCAACTTTCAACTTTCAATTTTCAACTTCAGAATGACAATAACTTTTATTCCGAAACTTTCAATTTTTAACTTTCAATTTTCAACTTCAGAATGACAATAACTTTTATTCCGAAACTTTCAATTTTCAACTTTCAATTTTCAACTTCAGAATGACACCGACCTTTTTCAATACCTTAATTTTCAACCTTCAACTTTCAATTTTCAACTTTTGTTTTTATTCCTTATTGTAAAGATCCGCAAACAAGTCTATATTTTCGATTTCCAAAGCTTCGGGCATTTCCGTAGGGATTACAAGCGGTTCGTCCTCGATAGGCTTGACGGGATTGACGGGTACGGTGTATATATTGCGATAGCATTTCATGCCCGTTCCCGCGGGGATCAATTTACCGATAATGACGTTTTCTTTAAGTCCGACCAATCTATCGGTCTTGTTTTTTATAGCCGCGTCGGTCAAGACTCTCGCGGTCTCTTGGAAGGACGCCGCCGCAAGGAAGGATTCCGTCGCAAGGGAGGCTTTTGTGATACCTAAGAGGGTACGTTTCGCCGTCGCCGGTACTCCTCCGTCTTGCAATACCTTTTGGATTTTGTCGCTGTAGGTAAAAATGTCCACAAGCTCGCCCGGTAACATATCGGTATCGCCCTCCGTTTCAATTTTTACCTTGCGGAGCATTTGTTTGACGATGATCTCGACGTGTTTGTCGTTGATTTCAACACCGGAGATTCGGTACGCGGACTGAACCTCTTTTGCCAAATAGTCTTGTACGCCCTTGACTCCGCGTGTACGGAGAATGTCTTGAGGGTTGATAGAACCCTGTGTAAACGGAGTACCGGGATCGACCTTGTCGCCGTTTTTGACGATGACCTTTGCGCCGAACGGTAGGAGAAAGTCCTTTTCGTCCCCTTCGGGCGCGGTCACAATGACGGACTTACGGTTCTCGACGTCTACGATTCTCACCGTACCCGCAAGCTCCGAAACAATCGCCATACCTTTAGGCTTACGCGCTTCAAAAAGCTCCTCGACACGCGGCAAGCCTTGTGTGATATCGTCGTTTGTCGCGACGCCGCCCGTGTGGAAGGTTCTCATGGTGAGCTGTGTTCCCGGTTCGCCGATAGACTGCGCCGCAATAGTTCCGACCGCCTCGCCTATCTTGACCAATTTCCCGCTCGCCATATCTCTGCCGTAACACTTCGCGCACACGCCGTAACGCGCCTTGCACGTCAATACGCTTCTGATAGCGGCTTCCTCGACGCCCGCTCTTTCAACCGCCGCGGCGGCTTCGTCGGAAATCATGCTGTCGGCGGCGAC
>JAITOQ010000211.1 GCA_031289865.1 Clostridiales bacterium | reverse complement strand
CCGCCACGCGCTCCTAAAACGAAAAAAGCCCGTCCTCACTTTTCAACTTTCAACTTTCACCTCTCAACTTAAAAGCCCCTTGTTTTTAATCCGGCTATACGACACCCTCACTCCCTTTTTTCCGTCGGGACGGAGCGCGGGCACGGCTTGCAGCGTTATGACAAGCGCGGGCATAACCGAAATAAAAAACTGATGCTTTGCCAAAACAAGGTACGCGTGCTTTAAGGTGACGCCGCTTTTTAAAAGCGCGGTAAAATATTCGGCAGCAAGCCGATCCTTTTCGTCGAGAGCGGCAAGCCTATCTCGGCACAGCGGGCAAGTATAAAGCGGCTCCGTCGTCTCGATATATTGCGCCTCGGTCGTTTCGACATAATGTAAGTCCACCGCTTTTTCATCTTGAAAAGGCTCTCCGCAAAAATCACAAAAGCTTGTTTTTCTCATACTTCTAAAAAGCTCCTAAACAACTCCGGTCCGCTCGCGGTATAGCGTCCTTTTTCCGCGGAGATTTCGTCATACCTCCCGACCCCGTTAGAGAGGTTGTTTTCGCTGTCGTACATTAGGTACGGGACGGGGTCGCTGTTGTGCGTCATCGTAGAGAGCGGCGTCGGGTGGTCGGGCAAGACAAGGAAGGTATAAGGGATATTATCCCGCTCCAATTCGCTTTTCAGCCGACCTATAGTTTCGTCTATACGCTCGATAGAAAGGATTTTACCTTCTCTGTCGCCGTGGTGTCCGCATTCGTCGGCAGCCTCGATATGGAGATATACAAACTCGATCCCCTCGCGTACCGCTTTAAGTACAGCCGCGGTTTTTCCCTTAAAATTTGTATGCACGGTACCCGTCGCACCCTCGACCTCTATGACGCGCATATTCGCGGCAAGCCCTATCCCCTTGATGAGATCGACCGCCGAAACCACCGCGCCGCGCCGTCCGTTAAGCTCAAAGAAATCGTCGAGAGCGGGTTTGCGCCCCTCCCCCCAAAGCCAAACCGCGTTGGCGGGATTTTTGCCCTCGGCGCGTCTTTTCGCGTTTATCGGGTGAGCGGACAAAAAGGCGTGCGCCTCCGCGAGCATTTTGACAAAGCTTTCGCCGTACACCCCTTTAGGGAGATACGCGCCGATCCTTTTTCCCGAAATGTCGTGCGGCGGGGTATAGTCCGTCCCTTGAACCCCGTTTTCTATCACAAGGCAGTTTCGGTACGAAACCCCTCCGTAAAACTTAAAACTCTCGAAGCCCTCGCTCCCGCCGAAATCTCTTAGGAGATTAAAGCCGTTTTTGCCGAAATATTCGCCAAGAGCCTTGACAAGCTCACCGCCCTCCGCGCTCGAAATCTCGCCCGCGCTGTAGTCGTACATGACTCTGTCCTCAAACGCGCCCTCGCCGTCAAGGGTCACGAGATTGCACCTTATCGCAAGATCCGCCGCCTTAAGGTCTATCCCTATACTGACCGCCTCAAGGGGCGAACGTCCCGTATAGTACCGTGCGGGGTCGTACCCCATGACCGACAGATTTGCAATGTCGCTCCCCGGCTTCATGCCGTTTGGGACGGTCTTGACCAACCCTATCTCCGAACACGGCGCAAGCGCGTCTATAACGGGGATTTTTGCCTCCAAAAGCGGCGTCCTCTGCGGAATTTTTTTTCCGTCCTTTTCTATATACGGCATGTCCGCCATGCCGTCTCCTAAAATGATGATTTTTACTTTTTTCATAATACTTCCTTATGTTTGCTTTTTAAGTAATTGTAGTTTTTAACTCTCAACTTTCAACTTCTTTCTTATTCTCTGCAACGCATTATCCACACTCTTTTCCCCGCCCGTGATTTCCGCGGCAATCTCCGCATAGGTCTTTCCCGAAAGATACCTTTCGAGAATCAGCCGCTCCAATTTAGAGAGGTTTTTTGACCGTTCTATCACTTCGAGATAGGTCTCCTCGCCGATCAGCCGCTCTTCGGGATTTTCGCCCGCGCCCGATGCGAGCGGGCAGCTGTCCTCCAATGAAATATAGGTGTTTAGCGCGTAATTTTTTCCGCTGTTGCTCTTTCTCACCGCGTCGATAATCTGACGTCGTATACAAAGCGCGGCAAAGCTTTTAAAGACGGAATTTTTTGTCGGATCGTAACGGAGGATAGCGCGGTACAAGCCGATCATGCCCTCTTGTATAAGATCGTCGCGCCCGCCGCCGCTCAAAAAAAACGACCTCGCGCAGCGCAAAACCGCGCTCTTATACCGCGTCAAAAGCGTGTCCGTCGCGTCCGCATCGCCGTTTCTTGAACAAATTATCAATTCCTCGTCCGTCATGGCATTTTCCTTGTTTTAGTAATATAATAAGTGAGGGTTTTTAGTTGAAAGTTGAGAATTGAAAGTTGAGAGTTAAGGATAATAAGAACCGCTATTCGGAGAAATCGTTTTAGATTCTTCGCAAGCTCAGAATGACATCTGCTTTTTTATCTGCCATTCCGCATTCTGCATTACCTAAATTTTCAACTCTCAACTTTCAACCTTCAACTTCTTTGCCTTACCGCCTCATATATCGCCGCTCCGCAAGCGACGGACGCGTTCAGAGAATTTACCTTACCAAACATCGGCAAGCTGACGGTTTTGTCGCAAAGCTTTTTTGTGAGCGCGTGTACGCCCTCGCCCTCTCCTCCGATCACAAGAGCCAAATCGCCCGTCAAGCGGCTCCCGTATATCGGCTCGCCGCCCGCGTCCGCGGCAATCACGTTGATAAACTCCTCTTTTAATTCGCGGATAGTGTCGTTGACGTTTGTCACACGCGCTATAAGGACGTGCGCCGACGCGCCCGCCGAAACCTTGACCGCCGCGTCGGTTACGCCGGATGCGCGGTGCTTTCCGATGATGATACCGTCCACGCCCGCGCATTCCGCGACGCGGATAATCGCGCCGAGGTTATGCGGATCTTCTATACCGTCCAAAATCAAGATAAAATGCGGCTTTCCTTTGCTCTTTGCCGCCGCCAAAATTTCCGCGGGCGTCGCATACTTAAACTCCGTCGTCACCGCCAGCGCGCCTTGATGCCGCCCCGATACGCTCAATTTGTCAAGGACTGCTTTGTCCGCACAGATCACCTTGATCTTTTTTTCCGCGGCTTTTGCGGCAATGTAGCCGAGCTGCGGATCTTGCGTCTTTAAAACGTATACCTTTTCTACCGTCGCGCCGGAGCTTAACAGCTCCTTGACGGGATTTTTGCCTTCGATAATCATTATATCTATCTCCTTATATGTTGTATTTATTTTTTGTATCTTGCGTCGTGTCTGCTTATCAATTCTTTGGTGTTCCAAATATTAAACGCGTCGTTTAATTCGTTACTATACCGCGAATTAAGCTCGTTTCGCGGCTCTTCCAACTTATCGTTTTCGCGGAAACTGTAATGATCGCCGCGCCCTACGATGATATGATCCAATAGGTTGACGCCGAGAGAGGGCAAGACGCAAACGATATCTTTCGTTATCACATTATCGGCATCCGACGGATTGACGTCGCCCGACGGGTGATTGTGTATCAAGATGACGTTCGTCGCGCCCGAATTGATCGCTATCTCCGCAATCTGCCTCAAATAAATGGCGGTTTGGTCAACTATCCCTTTTTGCAGCGGTACGCACCGTATCACCTTAAATCGATTGTTCAGACACAGTATATAGGCTTGCTCCACGGTGAGGTGATCGGTCAAGCTCTTGATATAATCGTTAGCCGCGCCGACCGTAATCAAATAATCGGCTTTTTTCGCCTTGTCAAAATTGATACGTGCCTCGATCCCGTGAAAAAGCGCGATGTGCGCCGCCGCGGTCACCGTCATGTTTTTTACGGTCAGTAGTTCCTCGTAGTCCGCGTCAAAGACCATAGACAGAGAGCCGAACCGATTTATCAGTTCGTGCGCGATCACATTCGTATCCTTTTGCGGAACGAACGGAAACAAGAAAAACTCCAACACTTGATGCTCCGGACAGCTTTCAAGCCCGCCCTTTAAAAAATGCTCCCGAACCCGTTTTCTGTGATCCTTGTGAATGTTCGACGCGTTTTCCGCCGAATACACGATAATATTTTTTTCACGCATGTATTTATTTTAACATAAATTAGAAAAATAGTATATAATATTTCGGGAAACGAAAAAAATTTTTTAAGGAAACCGATAAATATGACCATGAAATCCTACTTAACCCCTATGACCGACGCTCTCAAACGCCTAATCTCCTTTTATACCGCCCCCGAACCGCCCGCTCCCCTCGCGCCCTTCGGCAAGACAAACGCCGCCGCCCTCGCCTACACCCTCGACCTCTGCCGCTCGTTAGGCTTCACCGTCAAAAATCTCGACGGCTACGCGGGTTACGCGGAATACGGCGCGGGCGAAACCTTCGGCGTACTCTGCCACTTAGACGTCGTTCCGTTTTTGCGTGAGGATTGGACGCACGATCCGCTCGGCGGCGAAATCGTCGACGGCAAGCTATACGGGCGGGGCGCGCTTGACGACAAAGGACCGACCGTCGCCGCGCTGTACGCCGTAAAAGCTCTCATAGACCAAAACGCGCCGTTCCGTAAAAAAGTCCGTTTCATATTCGGACTCGACGAGGAAGGCGGCGAATGGAAAAGCGTAATGCACTATTTTAAAAAAGAGGGCTTTCCCTCCGTCGGAATCGCTCCCGACGCGGATTTTCCCGTCATCTATTCCGAAAAAGGCAAGGTCAATTACTTTTTGACCGCACCCCGTACCGACAACTCGCCCGTCCTTGACTTTAACGCGGGTGTCCGCGCCAATATCGTCCCGGATACCGCCGCTATGACCGTTACGGATAAAAGAATTGCGGACGAAGCGGAGCGGTGCGGGTTGGGTGTCTTTTTTGATAATATTTATAAAATTACCGCCGTAGGACGTGCCGCGCACGGCGCGCACCCCGATCAAGGGGAGAATGCGGCAATGAAACTTCTCAAGGTTTTGTCCGATTGCGGTATTACGCCGTATGACACGCTATACGGCGCATTAGCGGATATTCACGGAAGCGGACTCGGAATCGATTTTGAGGACGAAATAAGCGGGAAGCTGACCTTAAACGCGGGGGTGTTCCGTAAAAAACCCGACGGAAATCTAAAAGTCGAAATCGATATCCGCTATCCCCACAACACAAATCAAACCGAAATCAAAAAACGTATCAAAAAACACGCGCCGAGCTTAACCCTCCGCACGGGTTCCGCTCACCCCCCTCTCTATGTCCCCGAAACCGACCCACTCGTACAAACCCTCTTAAAAGCCTATGATAAGGTCACGGGCGGTCACGCAAAGCCGGTATCTATCGGCGG
>JAITOQ010000149.1 GCA_031289865.1 Clostridiales bacterium | reverse complement strand
CCCCGTCTCAAGGGACGCTGCGGAAGCTTTGACCAAAACTTTCGGCGCGATAGCGGAGAGGATAGAGGGGTGGGCGGACTATATCTATGACGCGGAGGCACTCGCGACATTATCGGGTCACCGCTACAACAAAAAGCGAAATTTGACGAATCAATTCCGCACGCTCTATCCCGACTACAGCTACGAGCGGTTGGACGAAACAAACGCGGATGCCGCGTTTGACTTTTTTGTCCGTTGGGAAAAAACGCGTGGAGTCGACGCGGAGGAAGCCCTTGCGCACGAAAACCGCAAGGTAAAGGACATGCTCAAATTTCCGCTTTTGGGCGGTCTGATCGGCGGTGTACTCCGCGTCGGTGAAGCCGTCGCCGCGCTCACCATAGGCGAGGTGATCGGTAAGACGCTCTATACTCATACCGAGCGCGCCGATACCTCGTACAAAGGCGCGTACCAAACAATAAATGCGGAATTTGCCGCGGATATCCTAAAGACGCACGGAATCAGCGAAATCAACAGAGAAGAGGATACGGGCGATCTTGCGCTAAGACAAGCAAAGGAATCGTATTTTCCCGTGAGATTAGAGGAGAAGTATAGGGTGTTCTTCGCAAGCGCAGAATGACGCTTGCTTTTAAGTTGAAAATTGAAAGTTGAGAGTTGAAAAGTAAGGATAAAAAGAGGACAGCACTTTGTAGGGAATGCGCTTCATTATAAAATGGTAAAGTTTTTGAAAAGAGTGCAGAGACAAAATTTTTTCAAAAATTTTGTCTCTGCATATTTCCAATCAAAATAAAAAAACAAAATAAAAAAGGAGTGACGAATGCCGACGCTTGATGAAAAATTATTTCAAATAAAGACTTCCGAGGGGGCGGCTTACGGCTGCAATCAAGAGTGGTACAGAGAGTTTTGGCGCAAAAAATCGGGTTGCGGCGCGACGGCGGCGGCCGATATATTTATGTATCTGTCGCGGAGTATGCCGAATCGGTTTTCGCTTTGTCCGTGCGATACCGAGCTGACGGTAGAGAGCGCAATACTTGTCATGGACGAAATGTGGCCGCACTTTACTCCGCGTGCAATGGGTCTAAACCGCCCCGAATATTTTGCGGAGGGGGTCGAAAAGGTCAACGCGCTTTTCGGGCTAAACATCCGTCCGCGCATGCTTTCCGTGCCGCGGTCGGGGACAAAAGCGGCGCGCCCTACTTCGGAGGAATTTTTAAAATTTGTGAGCGGAGGACTTGCGGGCGGTTCGCCCGTCGCATTCTTAAATCTCTCGAACGAAACTCTGCCCGACGTTTCCGCATGGCATTGGGTGGCGATTACCGCGTTAGAGGACGGTATAGCGACGCTTTCCGACGAGGGCGAAAAAAAGACCGCCGCCCTCGTTCCGTGGCTTGAGCGCACAAAAAAGGGCGGCGGTTTAGTGTTTGTAGAGCTTTTTTAGTTTTTTTCACTTGATAGTTGTCGATAAAAAGCAGATGTCATTCTGAGCGAACGCGAAGAATCTTAAACGATTTATCACTTTATTCTTTTTTTCTTGTCGCGCACTTTGTATTAAACAGAGTGTCCGACACGTTTAAGTTTTGCGCGGTGCAGTTGTGGTCGTTGTTGTAGAGGCATTCCGCGTCGCATTGTACATACGCTTTTTCGCGCTCCACTCCCGAAAGCTCCGCCGCCGCCTCAAGCTCTGCGAACTGCTGCGCGAGCGCGCTTCCTTCGCGCTTTAGCCTTGTCCCGCAAGCCGCGTTCGGTTGGATATTGATCATTCCCGCCGTACAATTGGTACGGATATTGTGTTCGCAATTTGCCGTTGTGCATTTTATTTCATTCATTTTGTCACCTCGTCTTTTATTTTTTTGTTTTTATTATTCACCGAAAAAACGATTTTTATTCAAACAACGGCTTTTAAAGTCGAGAGTCTAAAAGCAATGATAATCGGATGTGTGATTATGCTTCGCTTGACCGATAGTAAAAATTGTAGTAAAATATATATTGTGAGATGAAGTATGGAAAAAAAATTAGTAAAGAAATTTTATATAGGGTTTTTGGCATTAGCGATTATGTACGGATTGCTTATCATCGGGTTTACGATAGGCTCAATAATTGCATGGATAAATTATACCCGCGGAAAAGAGGAACTGTTTATGTCAATTTTAGTAACGGCAGTTTTACTAACGGTTAGCATAATTTTTATCGTTTATGCAATCCCGAGCTTTCGTGATTTGACGGCAGTAAGGCAACGTAAATTCGAGAGAATTATAGGAACGATTGTAAGATATAACAAAGTCGAACACGGCGGCGAACCGCCGACACACGGTTATTATACCGTTGTAAAAGATAATATAACGGGCAAAGAAGTTGAGCTGTCGATAGTAAACCGTAGAGAAAAAGAGATTTATAACCCTCTCATAAAAGAGGAGATTGTTGTCCAAGAGCTTTTCGGAACATATAACTTTATTTATCTCAAGCACACAAAACTCGCCGTCATAGACGACTCGGAAATCAAAAAAGATTGATCGTTTCCGTATTTCAAAAAAATCTCTGTTTTTTTAAAAATCTCTTCGTTTTCTATTGAAAAAAACGCCGAAATATGATATGATTATAGCCGTAAAGTGACACACTCATACACATGAGCGGGATTATGACACAAAAGGGACAGAATATTTTTTTATTTTTATACGAGGAGAGAAAATGAAGGTTATTTTAAATGCGGACGTAAAAGGTCAGGGCAAAAAGGGCGAAATTATAGAGGTCAGCGAGGGCTACGCGAGGAATTTTCTCTTGCCTAAAAAGTTGGCGTCGGAGGCGTCGGCGTCGGTTTTAAACGATGTGAGCCAAAAGGCAGCCGCCGAAAAGAGAAAAAAAGAGATAGAAAAGCAAGATGCCGTAGACGCCGCCGAAAAGCTGAAGAGTCAGTCGGTAGAGGTCAAAGTGAAGTGCGGCGACGGTAAGATTTACGGGAGCGTAACGAGCAAAGAAATCGCCGACGCTCTTCATGCAAAGGGCTTTAAGATCGACAAAAAGCAGATTGTCTTAAAAGATCCGATCAAGGCACTCGGTAGATTTGACGTTGAGATAAAGATCTATCCGGGGATCACGGCGAAGGTTCTTTTAGAAGTCGTCAAGGGCGCGTAACGAATGGAAGTAAGGGGTACGATCGAGCATATCATATTCAGAAACGACGAGAACGGCTATACCGTCGCGGACATTGACACGGACGAAAAGATTATCACGGCGGTAGGCGTTTTTCCCTCCGTAAGCGAGGGCGAGGAAGTCGTCATGAACGGCGAATACAAGGTCAACCAAAAATTCGGCGAGCAATTCAGCGCGGATACGGTGACGGTGTCGCTCCCTACGACCAACGACGCGGTTATGAAATACCTTGCGAGCGGACTCTTTAAGGGAATCGGACCCGTGACGGCATACGCTATCGTGGAAAAGTTTAAGGAAAACACACTCAAGGTCATCGAAAACGAGCCGATGAGGTTGTCACGGGTCAAGGGAGTCAGCCGCAAAAAGGCGGAGGAGCTATCGGAGGCTTTTAAACGGCTCAAAGCCATGCAGAGCAAAATCCTCTATCTCCAATCTCTCGGCATATCCGTCAATCTCGCGATAAAGATCTATAAGGTCTATGAGGAACGCACGGAGGACGTAATCCGCGAGAATCCTTACCGCCTTGTAGAGGACATCGACGGGGTAGGGTTCGCGACCGCGGACAAGGTCGCCGAAAAAACGGGCGTTGAGAAGGGGAGCGCGTTTCGTATCCGCGCCGCGGTTTTGTATGTTTTGCAAGAGGCTGCGGCGACCCTCGGTCACAATTACCTACCGCTTGAGCGGCTGTTAAAGGACGCCGTAAAAGTACTCAACTTAGACGGAACGGACTTTTTAGGGGCAATTAAAGCCGTCATAGACGATATGATACTTTCCGACGACCTAAAATCATACGAAAAAGAGGACGAAATCGCAATCATGCTAAGCATGTTTTATGCGACGGAAAAAAGTATAGCGGGGATTTTGACGCGGCAAAATTTTGCGGGACAGACGGAGATAGATATCACGGGAGATCTCGAAGAATTTGAAACCGTGAATAAAATCGCTCTCCACGAGAACCAACGCGCCGCGGTGAGGAATGCGGTCAATTCGGGAGTGTCCGTCATCACGGGCGGTCCGGGGACGGGAAAGACGACTATCGTAAAGGCTATCATATCGATTCTCAAAAATCACGGCGAAAGCTTTGTGTTGACCGCGCCGACGGGGCGTGCCGCAAAGAGATTGTCGCTGACGACGGGCGAAAACGCGAGTACGATTCACCGCTTACTCGAAATAGACACAAAAAGCGGAAAGACAAAGTTTATTTATAACGAATACAACAAATTAAAATACGACGTCATCATCATCGACGAGATGAGTATGGTCGATCTGTATATATTCAGCGCGGCGGTAAAAGCTTTGCGCGACGGAACGCGCCTCATCATGGTGGGCGACAAGGATCAGCTCCCGTCGGTGGGTTCGGGAAATGTCTTATCGGATATAATAGAATGCGGCAAGTTTAGCGTGAGCTATCTGACCTATATCTACCGTCAAGAGTCCGAAAGCTTGATCGTCGCAAACGCGCATCGCATCAATAAGGGACAAATGCCCGTGACGGACACAAAGGACAAGGATTTTTTCTTTATGGAGCGGAACGGTCAAGAGGAGATTTTGGAAACCGTCACCGACCTCATGATTCGCCGTTTGCCGAAATATTTCGGGGTAAAGGGCGAGGAGATACAGATACTTTGCCCGATGAAAAAAGGCGCGGCGGGGGTAGAGAGCCTAAACCGCAATATTCAAGATACAATCAACCCCAAAACCCCTAAAAAGAGCGAGATTACCGTGGGGGATATGAAGATACGGACGGGCGATAAGGTGATGCAGACCGTCAACAACTATCAGCTCGAATGGGTGAAATACTACGACGACGGCTCGTTTTCGGCGGGCGAGGGCGTCTACAACGGGGATATCGGCTTTGTCGAAAGTATCGACACCGAAACAAACACGGTAAAGGTGAGGTTCGAGGACGACAAAACCGCCGTATACTCCTCTATGGAGTTTGAAGAATTGACCCTTGCTTACGCCATAAGCGTCCATAAGGGGCAAGGCTCGGAATTTGACTATGTAATACTTGCCGTGACGGGCGGTAACTATATGATTATGACGCGGAATCTCCTCTATACCGCGGTGACCCGCGCAAAAAAAGGTATCGTCATCGTCGGCAGCCGCGAAAATCTCAAGAGAATGACGGAGAATACCTTTACAACAAGACGGTATAGTCTTTTGAAAGACTTTATTTTGGAAGCAAGCAAGCGGGGAAGTTGAAAGTTGAAAGTTGAAAATTAAGGATTTTAAAAAAGCCAGTGTTCTTTTGTAGGGGACGATGCCTTCATCGTCCCGTATCCGAATAAAAAAGCGTTAGAGAAAAAAATGAAAGAAGCCGCAAAATATCGTATAAACTATGTAACTTATCAAATCGGAGTGATGTTCTTTATGTTCGTTTCGCTCCACCTAAAGGACGACGGCTACAACGGAATGCAGTACGGCGCGGTCATGTCCTTTACCCCGCTGGCGGTCGCGGTCGCGCTGCCGTTCTTTAGCTTTTTGGATAGGGGGACGCAAGGGCGAAAAATTTTGGTTGCGTGTTCGTCGTGTGTTATGGCGGTTGCGACTATAGTACTCGGATTTGACATCTTATCGGTGATTATGGTTGCGGTATTCGCCGCGTCTATAGCAAAAGCCACTATAAATACCTCTATCGACAATCTGACGACGGTCTACTGTATCGAAACCGATCAAGAGTTTTCTAAGTTCCGCGCATTTTCGTCGTTCGGCTATATTGTGGCAAATTTAATCGGCGGCTTTGTCTACCTTATGGGGTTTAAGTGGATTTTGGTCATCTCTGTGGTCGGGACGCTGCTCTATCTCGTCGGGATTTTGCGCGTAAAGCCTCTGAGCTTGGATCAATCGATAAAAAAGCACAAGCCCGATTTTAAGCTCCTTTTTACAAACAAACCGTTTTTGATGTTTTTGGTCTATCAAATGCTCTGTTTTGCGGTGATGACCTTCATCAATTCTTACGATATTATCTACCAAAGCTCGATAGGGCTTCCGTCGTATGTATTCGGCATCACGACGGCGATACGGGTGGGGACGGAGATTGTGACCTTTTCTGTTCTCAGACGGAATAAGCGGATCTCGTACAAGACCATGCTTGCCGTCACGCCGATACTCTTGGTGATCGAGTCAGTCTGCTATTTCTTTTTGATTCCGTCGGGATTTATCTACGGGCTTATGATATTCGCGGGGGTAGCGAGTGCGTGTATGATTTTTGCGAATAACAAATATCTCAACAAAATCGTCCGTCCTCAAAACGTCACCGTCGGATTGTATGCGGCGGCTATGGTTCAAAACCTCTTTACGGGGATTATGACCCTTATCGGCGGCTCAATGATAGATAAATACGGGGTAAAATATCTCTTTTTGGGGAGTGCGGTTGTGTTGGCTATAGCCTTTGTCTTTACCGTGTGTTTTGTCAAAAAAGAGGATAGGATTAGCTTTGCCGATCCGGAGTAGAGTACTATGATATTATT
>JAITOQ010000061.1 GCA_031289865.1 Clostridiales bacterium | reverse complement strand
ACATATATATTCAACCATATCATGGGATTTACCGTTTGAATTTTGCTGCCGATAGACGTAAATATATTTAAAAAAGTGTATGAGATTGCCGTGGTGACAGAGAGTATCAAGTTTAACGGCAGTTCTTTTTGGGTATTATCGGCGGAGCGTTTCGACGGTACAGTACTCGATTTTTGTGGATAAAATTCTTTGTGTGCGGTATTATTTGCGGTCTTTTTCAACGATAGCTGCCCTCTTTTTTTAGTGTGTTAATAGTATAGTCCGCAAAAATGCGCAAAAGAACGATAAGATTTGTTTTTAACGGATTTGGGATAAGTAAATGAAGCGTCGTCCCGTGCAAATTAAAAAAGACTACCCGACAGAGTAGCCTTTTTTGTAATATTCGATTTTTCAATAAGTCCGACTCAACTCAAATGAAACGTTCTTGTTTTTCTCAAGCGGTCATAGATAAATGCGCTGAGGGGGATATTCGTAAAGAGTATTGTCGGGAGGAGGATTGTGAGGGCGGCGGTCGGATTTTCGGCACGTGCCGCGCCCAAGAAACACAAGGCTACAATCGCCGTTATGACGAGCAAGCCCAAAGCTACAATCGCTCTGATCTTTAGTTCGCGTTTTAGGTCAAAGTCGTCCTTGATCCGTTTATTCGGATTTATCGCAAGGAGGACAAGAAACACGAGCGGTACGATTATCGGTATAAACAAAAACATGAGGAGAGCGGGGACGTTGTCAGCGAGCCCGAAGAAGCTGCCGAATGCTAATGATAGAATGAGTGCCTCGCACATCCAAACACCCCATGTCGCACCGTATGCCGCCGCATTGATTTTTCGGCTGTAGATGTAGCTTTTTGCATAAAAGTCGGAGGTATTTGATTTGTTGTAGGCTCGTATCTCATAACCCTCGTTGGTCAACTTGTTTTTGACATCGTTGAAATATACGGGGGAGTCAGCGTTTTTGGGTTCGGTCGGCGCGGCACTTTCAAAATCCTCGTTTTGATCGGCGCGCTTAGAGAGTATTTCGCTTTGAAAAACATTTCGATAATTTATGTTTTCTTCCGCATTGGCATCATACTTTTCAAAACTCTGAATTTTTAATCCGCTGTCGTCCAAAAAGCCGATATTCTGTGAGTTTTCGTCTCTTGTAGTTTCGGGATTCAAATCCTTGTCTTTAGTAAAAACAGTGTTGCCCGCAGCCGCCGCAGTTGATGCCTTAGGTTTTTCAAACGGTTGCTCAACGGTCACTGTTTGTAAGGGGGGGAGGTTGTAATTTTTGTTGCCGCCGTTCAGACCGAGACGCTTACGCGCAATGTCTTTTTTCTCGTCGGGTGACAGACCGTCCTCCTCGTTGATATTTTTGGAATAAGAGGTTAAATCGAGCCGTGTAACGGGCGGAGGAGGAGGCGGCGGAGGAGGGGGAGGTGGCGGAGGAGGTAACGGAGAATTGTGTTCGCCCCTGACAACGTTTACGATATTGATCGACGGTTCGTACCAAAGGTGAGCATTCTTTTGAGCGTTAAGCTCCTTTTGCCTAAGATTTTCTCTGTATTCTTTGGAATATTCCGCGTTTTGTTTGAGCGCAAGCTCTCTTTGTTCGGAATAATCGATGTGTCCCGCGGCTTCCGCTACATTGCGGATATATTGATAAGACGGCGCGGCTTCGCTCTGGATAGCGGGCGCGGCTTGGGCGTCTTGTACTTCCGTCGGGGTATTGTTCGGGTCGTCATAGCGAAAACCGCGCTGCGGCTCGCTGTCCGACGCAACGTCGTCTAAAAAGTTGGTTTGCTCCGCATAAGTGCCGATAGGCTTTTCCGCGTTTGACACGGGTGCGGCAAAGGTCTCGTGCAGCTCCGTTTCTCCGACGGCCTCTTCCGCGGCGTCGGCGTTTTCGACATAGGCGACTAAGCTCTCGACGCTGATAATGTCATCGGCAAGCTCGTCCTTTACGACCGACCGTTCGGTAGGTGCGGAGTCGCGGACGTTGCGCGGACGAAGCTCGTTTATGTCAAACGGGGGAGCTTTTGAAAGGTCATAGCTCTCGTTAGATAAAAGCTTGTCGAGCAAGGTTCTCGAATATTCGTATTCGAGTTTGTTTTTTGTCAAAAATTCGCGTCCGTTCGGAGAGAGGGAATAGTAACGGCGTCTGCCGCCGCCCGAGATTTCGCCCCAAAACGCTTTGATAAGACCGCTTTTTTCAAGACGTTTAAGACAGCTATAGAGCGTGGCTTGCTTAATGTTGTAGCTGCCTTGACTTTTTCGGTCGATTTCTTTTAAAATATCGTAACCGTAGCGGTCTTCTTCATAGAGTGAACGAAGTATAATCGTCGTGACGTTACTTCTAAAAAATTCACTATGAATAGAATCCATAAGTTTTTACTCCTTTTAAAATTTGAAAAGAAAGTTTTTTCTTTTGCTCCGTATATTTTACAACAAATCGTCCGAATTGTCAATGGATAATACAATATATTGCAGAATATTCTTGAAAATAATGTTTTTTAGAGTAGTTTATCGGAAAAAACTGTCGAAACTCCCGAAAGAAATCCAAAAAAGTTTTTTTGCATAGTATTCTACAAATATGCGTTTTTTAGAATACTCTGCCGAAGCTCATGCGCGGGATTATCCTTTATGATACGGCATACTCGATCGCCGTCGGAATCGCGCAGCTTGACCCTATTTTTAACTCTCTTCGGGGTCGCGCAGCTTGACCTTTGTCGCGGCGGCGCGGCGAACCTCGTCGCTCATTGCCGCATAATGTTTTTTGGTCGTGTTTATGTCGTGATGCCCCAAAACCTCCGCGACGACGTAGATATCGTTGGTTTCGCGGTACAGAGCCGTACCGTAGGTGCTTCGGAGCTTATGCGGCGTGATATGCTTGAGGGGGGTGATGATTTGGCTGTATTTTTTCACCAAATTTTCCACGGCGCGGACGCCTATACGCTTGTTTTGCGCGGAGAGGAAAAAAGCCTCCCGCTCCGCTTCGTCCTTGACCTCGATATCCAACCGTTCCTCACGGTAGGCGCGGAGCGCGTCGGCTACCTCGTCCGAAAAATACAGAATGGCTTGATTGCCGCCCTTGCGCGTGACCTTAAAGGAATTGTTGCGAAAATTTATGTCGTCGATATTCAATCCGACGCATTCCGAGATACGGATACCCGTACCCAAAAAGAGCGTCAGCATAGCAAGGTCGCGAGTCTTGTAAATAGCGTGATAATCGAGCTGGCGTTTTGTCAAACCGCCGCCGCTTTCAACCTCGTCCAAAAGGCGGGTGATTTCGTCCACGTCGAGGCGAACAATCTCCTTGTCGTGAAGCTTTGGGAATGAAACCTTAGCGGAGACATTCGCGTCCAATCTGTCCTTGTTAAAAAGATATTTAAAAAAGGAACGGACGGAGGACAGCTTTCGCGCCTTACCGCGCTCTTGATTGGCGTTTTCGTTTCCGTGAAATTCGTACACGCTTATGTATTGAATGTACTCCTCTATGTCGGTTGCGGTCAATTGATTTAGGTCGGCTAAGGTGATAGACAAAGCCGCCTTGTGAAAAACCTCGTTTTTTAAATAATCAAAGAAAATCCGGAGGTCGTACGCATAATTTATCCGCGTCAAAATCGACGTCCGATCCGCAATCCCCGTAAAAAATTCTTTTGTGAGGGGAGGGAGATCGGCTTGTAATTCGCGCAGCTTTTTCATTCCGTCTTTTTGCTTTTGTTGATAAAAATCCATTTTTTTTTGTTACCCGTTTGTTTGTTATCTAAAAAGAATTTGTAATTTGAGCAGATGTTTTGTGATTGATATGAGAATCAATATCGCATTAGTATATAGTGTAACATAAATTTTATAAATTAGCAAGAGGTGTTTTGTTGCCTATTGCAAATTTATTTGTTTTGTGATATGATATTAAAATAGAACGGCGGTTATTAACGGGTTACGGACGAAAAACCGTATAGACACACAAGGAAAAGCGTTAAAATGGAAATAATTTTAAATTCCGAATCAATCCGAAAAAATTATATCGAAGTGTTTGTGAACAAAAACGATTATTTTTACGAATCGATTGATAGGTTACGTCAGTTTAAAGACGGACTTTGCTACGAGGGGTATTTATGGGATTGTTTAAAAAATTATACCCGCGTCAGTTCGCTTTATTGTCATGCGTTTTTGGACAACTTGACGGATGATTTTTATGTGATGAGGGATATTCATTCCGCAGAAAAAATATTCATAGAGGACTATTGGAAATATCCGAAAGAAGCTGTCCTAAAACTATCTTGCAAAGAATTTAAAACGTTGCAAGACCGCTTACCGGAGGACGTCTATCTCTTTGATTTGACGTATAGTTGGACGGTCGTCTTTACGCATGAATACAACGAAAAGAAAAACAAAAGATATTGTTTTACCGGTCGGGTAGAAGAGGTATTGTAACTATTTGCGTTTTTGATAAAAAACAAGGGTCAGTTTGTCGTTGTGTCGAGTTCCTGAGAGATTTCATCGGGATATAGCTTTCTCGAAAAACATAAAACGATTTATGAACAATGCAAATAATACTGGACAGTTTTCAAAAAACATGATAAAATAAATCTATTGAAATTTGTAAAGGATGTTATATGGGTTTAATTTACTTAATAAAATCAAAATCTACCGAGCATATCTTTAAGGTAGGTATAGCTCAGACTGAACAGCATTGTGCCGTTAGGTTTTTCTCCCACAGCAGAAACGGATATTGTGGTCTGATTTTTGACACAACGGACAAAAACAAATGCATGGTTTTTGAATGCGATGCGAAAAACAAACAAGACGGAGTAGAGTATAAAGCCGTTGAAAAAGAGTTGCAGAAAGAGTATGCTAAATATCGCGTACTCAACTCGGAGTTGTACATAAATACTGCCGATAAAGAAATTGAAGAGATGCTATTTGACATTATCGTAAAGAAACTAAAAGATATTCCTCTTGTGCCGATAGATATTGCTGCAATCAACAATTGGGAATTTGAAAAAATTCCTAAAAAAATAAAAGTAGAGGTAGTCGAAGAGGAAGACGAAATCGCAAAAGAACTAAAAAGTGAAGATAGTTCAGGA
>JAITOQ010000233.1 GCA_031289865.1 Clostridiales bacterium | reverse complement strand
AAACGGAAACAAAGAGGACTTCGGCGGCGCGCTCACAATCCGCGAGCTGCTCATAAAAAAAGAAGTCAAGGTACACGATTACGTCACCGTACAGATAAACGGCGAAATCGTCCCGAATGCGGAATACGACACCTTTGTCGTACACGACGGCGACGAAGCGGAATTTTTATACTTTATGGGCGGCGGCAGATGAAAGCGTTGTTAAAAAAAGATGACTATGACGCGATTTTAGCCCACGCACGCGCCGCGCTCCCAAATGAGGCGTGCGGACTTTTGGGCGGTAAAACGCTTGACGGGGGCGGGATTGTTGAGATATCAAAGGTCTACCTTTTAAAGAATGCGGACGAAAGTCCGTTTCATTTTTCTATGACGCCTACCGAACAATTTGCCGCGGTAAAGGACATGAGGGCAAACGGGTTCGGCTTGATCGGCAATTTTCATTCCCACCCCTCGACTCCCGCACGCCCATCCGAAGAGGACAAACGGCTCGCCTTTGACCCGAATCTGCTTTATTTTATACTTTCTCTCGAAAAAGAGGAGGAAGTGCTTAAAGGGTTTAGGATTGGAAACGGGGCGGTTGAGGAAGTTGAGTTGAAAATTGAAAGTTGAAAGTTGAGGATATAAAGAAAAGCCGATGTCATTTTTTTATCGGAGCGGAGCGACCGTTACTTTTCAACTTTCAATTTTTTTACTTGACTATATAACTTTTGTGAGATATAATGTTTTCATGGCTTATTTTCCGTTTTTTATCGATATCAAAAATCTTAGGGGCTTAGTCGTAGGCGGCGGAAGCGTCGCGGAGCGCAAGGTAAAAGGGCTTTTGGAGTTTGACGCAAATCTCACGGTCGTTGCGGAAAAAGTTTCTCCGACACTTGCGGCTCTTGCAAAAAGCGGACGAATCGTACTCGTTACGCGGGCTTTTTCGGCGGTCGATATAGAGGACGTTTTTTATGTTGTCGCCGCCACGGACTCCGTAGAGGTTAATAAAGGCATTTCCGATATCGCAAGACAAAAAAATGTGCTTGTAAACGCGGTAGATTCGATAGACGATTGCGATTTCATTTTCTCGGCGATTTTAAAAAGAGGGGATTGTACGGTCGCGGTTTCGACGGCGGGCGCATGTCCGTCCGCGGCGCAAGCGGTACGGGATCGGATAGGAGAATGTCTCCCCGACAAGATCGGCGAGCGGCTTGCGGTTTTGAAAGAAAAACGGGACGCTTTGATAAAAGACGAAAAACAAAACCGCGACGGGACAAAAGACGAAAGACAAGGCAGCGGCGGCTTAACGGTCGGCGAAGAGTGCGGAAAACAAAAACGCGATGATTTGACGGTCGGCGAAGAGCGCGAACGGCAAGACCTTGCGCAAGAGCTTAAAAAAGCGGTTGAGGAGCTTTTTTTATGACGGGACTTGTTTCGGTCGGAATCAGCCATAAGACCGCCGATTTGTCTTTGCGCGAACGCGTATATCTGACCGAGGCAAAAACGGTTGCGGCTTATGCGCGCCTTATGGAAAATAAAAGCGTGCGCGGCGCGTTGATTTTGTCCACATGCAATCGCACGGAGCTTTATTTGAGCGCGGAATGCGACCTCGATGCGGTCGGATTATTCTTTAATACGGTGGGCGAATCGTCGGAGGAATTAGCCGCGGCGGTTGAGACGACCGAGGGCGGCGAAGCCTTGCGCCGCCTTTTTGGGACGGCGGCGGGACTTTTATCCCGCATTTTTTTTGAAGATCAGATTTTGGGACAAGTAAAAGCGGCTGCGGAGCTTGCGGCGAAATGCGGTGCGTCGGACAACCGCTTAAAAAAAGCAGTACAGCTTGCGGTGACTTATGCAAAACGCTTAAAGACCGAAATCCAAAACGGAGGAACCCGCGGCGGGATTGCTTGTCTTGCGGTAAAGGAAATAGAGAATTTTCAACCGAATAAAAAAAACCCACTAACCGCATTGATTATCGGGAGCGGCGTCGTCGGGCTTAGCGTCGCGGGGCTTTTAGCGGAGCGCGGATACCTCGTCAGCGTGACAAAACGCGCAGAGGGACGCGAGCCGCCGAACGGCGTCGGGACAATCGGCTATTCCGACCGCTATCGGTATATAAAGAGCGCGGACGTTATCGTCGGCGCGACCAAAAGTCCGCACACGACGTTGAAAGCGGACGGGGTGATTGCGGCGATAGAAGAGGATACAAAAACGCGATTGTTTTTGGATTTAGCCGTGCCGAGGGATTTTGATCGGGAGATTTCCGATATTCGCGGAGCGGTCTTAAAAAATATCGAGGACTTGCAAGACGGAGAAACGCGCTCTCCGACAGAGCTTGAAATTGAAAAAAAAGCCGCCGTATATGCCGAGGAATATATTGCGGCATACGAAAAGTGGACAAATTTTGTAAAGTTGAAAATTGAAAGTTGAAAGTTGAAAATTGCGGATAAAAAATAGGTGTCATTCTGAGCGGAGCGAAGAATCTAAAACGTCAGCCGTTTTAAGTCGAAAATTGAAAGTTGAAAATTGAAAATTGCGGATAAAAAATAGGTGTCATTCTGAGCGGAGTGAAAAATCTAAAACGTCAGCCGTTTTAAGTTGAAAGTTGAAAGTTGCGGATTAAAATAGATGTAATTCGTAGAAATCGTTTGAGATTCTTCACTCCGCTCAGAATGCCATCGGCTTTTTTGTCGGAGCAAAGCGACACCTCACTTTTCAACTTTCAACTTTCAATTTAAAACAATAGGTATATCAATGAAGAAAATTAAGATTATAAAGGTCGGTACCCGTTTCTCCCGTCTTGCGCTCATTCAGACCGAAACCGTGGTTTCCGCGCTTAGACGGATAAATCCCGATATAGAATTTGAGGTACTGCGGTTTGTTCCGTCGGGCGACGTTGTTTCCGAATTGTCCGTTGACGCGCTCACGGCAAAGGGGCAGTTTTCGGACGCGCTCGAAAACGCGCTAAAGGACGGGAGTATCGATATTGCGGTGCACAGTCTAAAGGATCTTCCGTTTGATTCGGAGTTTCCCGTATACGCTTATTCGGAGAGAGAGGACGCACGCGACGTTTTGGTATTGCCTATCACGGGTGATAAAACCTTGCCGCCGATAAGCTTTTCCTCCGCACGGCGCGAAGAAATTCCGTCGCCGATAGGCTTTTCTTCCGCACGGCGCGGGGTGCAAATCGCCGATCTATACCGCGGAATTTCAATCAAACCCATCAGAGGAAACGTCCCGACACGGCTCCAAAAGTTAGATCGGGGCGAATACGGTTCGCTTGTTTTGGCGGCGGCGGGGTTGCATAGGTTGGGGCTAAAGGGGCGCGTGTCGCGCTATTTTGACACGGGCGAAATCGTACCCGCGGCGGGACAGGGAATCCTTGCGGTACAAGGGCGGCGCGACGGGGACTACGGATATCTCAAAGCCTTTGATTGTGAAACAAGCCGCCGCGCCGCATTGCTTGAGCAAACAATTATGATGCGGTTCGGAGGCGGCTGTGCGTCGCCGTGCGCGGCGTACGCGGAATTTCACGGAGAACTTGCGTCGCTCACGCTCCTTTATTCGGATGGAAAAGCCCTTAAAAAAGGGTTTGTTTCGGCGAATATTCGCGATATAGAGGACGAAGGAAAACGGCTTGCCGACCGTTTAGCGGATGAATTACGCAAGGAATAGCACGCTTAGCGGAGTAAATGAAGTATGCAAAAGCAGTTTGCTCATCGGAGGAATTATGCAAGGAACAGTCTACTTGATAGGCGCGGGGCTCTTAAACGCGGGAAGCATTTCAAAACGCGGACTTGATCTTTTGTTGTCCGCGGACGTCGTGATTTTTGACCGATTGGTGTCGCCGTCAATTCTTTCGAGAATCCCTAACGGCGCACTTTTGATCGACGTGGGAAAGCCCCCGAAGGGCGGCGCGGACGGACAGACTCAAATCCACGCGCTGTTGGAAAAATATGCAAACGAGGGAAAAACCGTCGCGAGATTAAAGAGCGGCGATCCGTTTCTTTTTGGGAGAGGCGGCGAGGAATGCGATTTTTTGAGGGAGAGAGGGATATCTTTCGACGTCGTTGCGGGGGTCAGTTCGGCGACGGGCGCGGCGGCGGGCGCGGGTATACCCCTCACAAAACGCGGCGGTGCGTCCGCGTTTGCGGCGGCGACGTGGGTCAAGGCGGGAGGCGAAAAAAGTCGATTGACCGAACCGCTTTGCGCGCTCTTAGAGCGCGGCGGGACGGTTGAGATACTCATGGGCGCGGCGTGTCTTGACGAGATAGAAAGGGAATTTTTGGGAAGCGGAATCAAGGGTGAAACCCCTTGCGCGGTCGTATCGCGCTCCGGTGCATACGATGAAAAGCTGATTTTGTCCCCCCTCTTAGGGCTTGCCGAAAAGGCGAAAAACGGAGGTATAGAACCGCCCGCCGCGATCATAATAGGCGCGGCGGCGGCGGTAGAATACACCCGACCGTTTAGGGGAAAGCGGATAGTTTTGACCCGTCCGTTTGAAAAGAATATCGCGCTCTTTGACCGAATCACGGGCGCGGGCGGCGAAGCGGTCGTCTGTCCTATGATAGAAATTCGCCGTAAGGAGATATCTTCTGAATTAGCCGCCGCGCTAAAAGCGAATACCACGCACATTGCGTTTTCGAGCGCGGAGGGAGTCGAGAGCTTTTGGGCGGCGGTTGAACGTATGGGACTTGACGCACGCGCCTTTAGCGGAATAATCTTTGCCGCGGTAGGAAAAAAGACGGCCGAGGGTCTGAAACGGCACGGAATCACCGCCGATATCGTCGCTAAAAAAGAAAGCGCGGAAGGGCTTTCGGACGCGTTGTTCGGCAAAGCTATAGACGAAAAAAGCCACGAAAAAAAACAAGATTTCGGCGGTATAGAGCGAAAAAAAATAAGTGTTCTGTACCTTCGGGCAAAAGACGGTTACGACGGGCTTTCGGCTCGCGCAAGGGAGTGCGGCGCGTCGTGTACGGAGATAGAAGCATACGAAACATTACCTTATAAAGGCGTGCCGCAAGTTCTCAAAATTTTAAAAAAAGAGGGTTTTTCGGCGGCGGTATTCTATAGCCCGTCGGCGGTAAAAAACTTCGTTTCGGAGTTTTCAGCGGAGTTGCTTTCGCGGGTTACCGCCGTATGTATAGGGAGCGCGACGGAAAAAGAAGCCGTAGGTAAAGGATTTTTGAACGTCGTCGTAAACGGGTTTTCCGTAGACGACGACGGGATTTTTAAGACCTTACAAAACGTATAGAAACGAGAGAAAAAGGGATTTTTAAATGCCTTTAAGAAAAGGTATAGAAGCGAAAAAAAACGTATAGAGTCGAGAGGTAAAAAATGAACGGATTAAAGAGATTGAGAGGGAGCGTTGGAATGCGGCGGCTCGTAAACGAAACCGATATAAAGACGGGCGCATTGGTCTACCCGTTGTTTGTCCGCGAGGGGCAAAGGGGTGCGGAAAAGATTTTATCCATGCCGGGTCAATTCCGATACGGGCTTGACCGCTTGCCGTACGTTGCGGAGGAATTGGCGGCGGCGGGGGTCGGGAGCGTCCTCTTATTCGGCGTACCCCAAAAAAAGGACGCTGAGGGGAGCGGCGCATACGACAAAAACGGAGCGGTACAAGCCGCTGTAAAGGCTTTTAAAAGCGCGGGCGAATTCACTGTGATTACCGACGTATGCCTTTGCGAATACACCTCTCACGGACATTGCGGCATACTCTTCGGCGGCAAAATCGACAACGATGCGACCCTTACGCAGTTACAAAGGATTGCCGTAAGCCATGCGGAGGCGGGCGCGGATATAGTCGCGCCGTCCGCTATGGCGGATTTTCAAGTGAGGGCGATAAGAGCCGCGCTTGACGAAAACGGCTTTGACGGCGTTTCTATTATGTCGTATTCGACAAAGTTTTCCTCCGCGCTGTACGGTCCGTTCCGAGAGGCGGCGGGGTCCGCGCCCGCGTTCGGCGACCGCAAGAGCTATCAATTAAATCCCGCAAACACGCGTGAGGCTCTCCGCGAATCCTTGGAGGACGAAAAGGAGGGCGCGGATATCTTGATGGTCAAGCCCGCGGGATTTTATCTCGACATTTTGTCAAAGCTCCGTCAAAAGACCCTTCTGCCTATTGCCGCATACAGCGTCAGCGGCGAGTATGCGATGATAAAAGCGGCGGTAGAGCGCGGCTTTCTCGACGAAAAAAAGGTCGTGACGGAAAACGCGCTTTCGGTATTTCGGGCGGGCGCGGATATCTTGATAACCTATTACGCAAAGGAACTTGCGAGCGGCTTTAAGGGAGAATTATGAAAAAAAATCACGAGTATTTTGAGCGCGCAAAGCGTTTTTTGGTCGGCGGTGTCAACAGTCCCGTCCGTGCTTTTCGTTCCGTAGGCGGCGAGCCGCCTATCATTTCGCACGCAAAAGGCGCGAGGCTCTACGACGTGGAGGGGACCGAATATATCGACTTTGTTTCGTCGTGGGGCGCGGCTATTCTCGGACACGCGAGGGAGGAGATTGTCGATAGCGTCGCGAGGGCTGCAAGGGACGGTTTGAGTTTCGGTGCGTCGTGCGATGCGGAGGCGACGCTTGCCGAGCTTGTTTTGAGCGCGTTCCGCGGTGCGGACAAGGCGCGGTTTACGAGTTCGGGGACGGAAGCGGTGATGACCGCGGTGCGCCTCACGCGAGGGGTTACGGGGCGCGAAAAGTTGGTCAAATTTTCGGGCTGTTATCACGGTCACTCCGACGCGGTACTCTTAAAGGGCGGTTCGGGCGCGGCGCAATTTTCCGCTTACGACGGGATACCGACGGGCGTAGCCCGCGATACTTTGGTCGCGGAATTTAACGATACGCAAGGTATAGAGCGGCTTTTTGAAACGCACGGGCACGAGATAGCCGCGGTCATTCTCGAACTCGTGCCGTGTAATATGGGAGTGGTTTTGCCCGACGCGGGATTTTTAAAAGAGGTCGAGCGGCTTTGCAAAAAAAGCGGCGCGCTTCTCATTGCGGACGAGGTTATCACGGGCTTTCGGTTCGGGTTTTTCGGCGTGCAAAAGCTGTACGGGATTACTCCCGATATTACTACGTTGGGTAAGATTATAGGCGGTGGGATGCCCGTCGGCGCGTTAGTCGGACGGAGTGAAATCATGAATTGCCTTGCTCCCGAAGGGCGGGTCTATCAAGCGGGGACGCTCAGCGGAAACCCTCTCGCTATGTGCGCGGGGATAGCTCAACTGTCGATTTTAAAAAACGACCCTTCGGTATACAAAACCCTCTCCGCGCTTTCCGCATACCTAAACGACGGACTGAAACAAGCGGTTAAAACGTCGAATAAAAGTGTTTTTTTAAACGCAAAGGAATCTCTCCATACGCTGTTTTTCGGCGCGTCCGACGCAAGCGATTTTTCTTCCGCGAGTAAATGCTCCGTCGCCGTCGAAAACCTCTCTCCCGAATCGGCTTGTTCCGACGTCGTCAAGGATTTCTCTTCCGCGAGCAAATGCTCCGCAAGCGCGTACGCCGAATATTTCGGAAAGATGTTCGGAGCGGGCTTTTATTTGCCTCCGTCACAATTTGAGGCTTGCTTTCTCTCCGCGGCGCATACAAAAGAGGACGTAAACATCTATCTTCAAGCGGTTAAACGGAATTTAAGTTGAGAGTTGAGAGTTGAAAGTTGAAAATTGCGGAATAAAAAGCAAGTGTCATTCTGCACAATAAAAAGCAAGTGTCATTCTGCACAATAAAAAGCGAGTGTCATTCTGCACAATAAAAAGCGAGTGTCATTCTGCACAATAAAAAGCATGTGTCATTCTGCACAATAAAAAGCGAGTGTCATTCTGCACAATAAAAAGCATGTGTCATTCTGCAGAATAAAAAGCAAGTGTCATTCTGAGCTTGCGAAGAATCTAAAACGGATAACTGTCCAACCTCAAACATATAAAAAATTTAAAACAAACTTCAAAACACATTGACAATTGCCTACAATTACGTTATACTATAATACAGATGAATCTATAGGAGTACTTATGAAAAAGATAAAAATCTTTGCGGCGGCGGGGAGCGGCATGACGGAGGACATTAAAAAGCTGGAAAACTTTGTCGGGCTGTTAAACGTCATGCACGAAGGTTCCGCTTGTCTGATAGTCTACAAGGACAACGCGTCGGTAGAAGAGGAGCTAAGGCGAGCGGAAGCGGAGATAGCGGCGGATATCGATCAAGCCGACTATTTTGCATTGATACTCGGTCGCGACGCGGACGACCGCGCTATCGCTGAACTGTTCCGCGCCGCGGAACGGCTCAAAAAGAGAGAAAACAAAGACACGTCGGAAAATAGCATTCTAAAAGATAAAGACGTTGCGGCTAAATCGGCGTCTGTCGCCGATACGCTACAAGCTAAAGACGCGCTAAAAAATAAAGATATCAAGGAAATCAAAAGTATCAACGTCTATCTCAAAAAGGACGGCGAGGACGATGCGAAAATCCTTGCTATTTTAGATAAATTTTCAGCCGAACCTCTGAAGCATTATGTAGAGAGATATTCGGAGATAGACACGCTCAAATTAAAGATTTTGATACAGCTTTCCGCGGGCGAAAATGAATTCGGAGAGAGTGACGACTACAGCTTACCCGTTCTCAAATATGAGATAGGGAGCGACGATAACGGCGACCCGATAGTATTGATCGGGAAAACTCCGGTACTCGGATTGGTGAGCTATGACGCGCTTTTAAACAGCGGTAGCTATAGGCGGTCGAAACGGTCTGTGAGCGAGCTTGAGGCGGAGCTTGAAGAGGTTTCGGAAAGGGCGCGTATCGAGCAGAAAAAAGGCTCTCTAATAGCGGGCGGCTTGTGGA
>JAITOQ010000213.1 GCA_031289865.1 Clostridiales bacterium | reverse complement strand
TTTTTTGAACGTCCTCCTTACATTTATTCCCGCCAAAATCGTGAATAAAAATAACGGAAGGAGCGCGATAGTCGCGATTTCATAAAAACCCATGAATAGATTTCCTCTATACTGCTTTTGTAGCATTGTATACTTTGATATTAGAATAGTCGCTCCGTGTGAAATCAGTATTAACTTTGATATACCATAGTACATTTATTTTATTTTTTCTTTTTTTATGTTTTTGTAGTTAGACGGCTGCCGTTTGAGATTTTTCGCATAGTCACGTTTCCGTCACATTGCTTCTTTTTCAAAGTTTAAAATCAATCCGTTTTCGATAACAAACGAAACGTATTCGACACGCGTTTTGTCCCCGTCGTGATAGCGCAGAGCGACGGTCGAAAGCGGAAAACGTCCCGACGTAGGGTATTCTACCGAACGAAATTCGCCGAAGTACTCGTACAGCCCGTCGAGGTCGGCGCATAGGTCGGGCGCGAGATAGCTCTTTAGACAGTCCGCGTCGTTTGCGCCGAGTGCCTCCAAAAAAAGATATGGGAGGAGTTCGGTCGGATAGGCGATATCCGCGCCGTACTTGTACTCTTGCCGCATCTCCGTGATCAGCGAACCCTCGACGGTATAGTACTTGACGCGAGTCCTCCCGCGCATGTCATAAAAGCGGGTTGCCGTCCTTATCTCACGCGGGGCGATTTCGATCTCGTCGGCGCATTCCTCAAAAAGGATTTTTATACCGCTTTGACGGACGTCGAGAATCATGAGATATTCCTTTTCGTCGATCTTGCCCGTGATACGGATAGACAGCGAATTACCTTCCGTCGCGACGGTGATTTTTTCCGCACTTAGGCAAGGGGGGAGAGGCTCGCGGAATAAGAGAGTCCGCGGCGAATCGGCTTCGGCAATCAGATATTTCATGCCGTCGTCTACTATCTTTAGAAGAAAACGACGGTTTTGGGCGGTGTATTCCGCCTCTGCGGGCACCGTTTCGGCAAGCCTCGGAAAGATAGCTTGAGGAGTAAATACGATCTCGTATCTGTCACATACACGGCAAATCGACGCGCCCTCCGTGACCCTTTCGGGCTCGCCGTTTTTGACTGTCAAGACGACCGCAAACGCGGTATAGAAACGCCCTTGACAAGGCCTTAACGGCAAAATTTCAAAGACCGAATCCCCGTCGCCCACCGTAATGGTTTCGGTCATTCCGTCCGCGCAAAGAATTCGCCCGTTGTATTTTAGAATATGTTCTTTTACCGGAAAAATACAGAGCATAGAGCCACCTACATAAGAACTTATATATGTTTTTTTAAATGGAAAGACACAGAGCATAGAGCCGCGTTTTTTAATGAAAAAATATAAAACGCAGAGCCGCCTACATATATGCTGTTTATCCGCATACAGAATAATATATGCCACAAAAGAGAGGATCATTCGTTTAGGAATTTTTTTCCCAATCGCAACGTGTATTATACCGAGAGGCTAATTTTCAGCCTTTTTGAAAAAATTTTCCAAAAGGTATTTACAAATTTATTATATTATGATATAATAATCATGTTTAAAAGAAATGTTCACTAAGAGGATTTTTAAAGACGGATTTAAAAAATAGGGGAATGGAGAACAATCAATGGATTGCGAAAACGCCAAATACAAGATAGTTCCCAAAGATTATGATTATTATCTCTTTGATTTTGATTTGACACTTTTTGATACGTCAGAGCCGTCTGCATTGTCATATAAAGCGGCATTTGCCGCAATAGGCGCGGAATATAACGAAAAAAATTTTTATATTTATTTATCGGAGTCATTAACGGATACTTTTGCTCGCTGCTGTTCAGACAAGAGTAAGTATGCGTTGTTTGAGTCAACCTTTTATGATGTTTCGCACAGCCAAATGTGGTCGGCGAAGATATATTCAGACGTTAGAGAAACACTTGAATTGCTTAAAAATCGACATAAAAAAATTGCGATAGTAACAAATAAAGATGCCGAAGCTGTCAATATTATTTTGAAAGCCAACGGATTTGAATCGAATTTTTTTAATGCGGTGGTCACTTGTGATGAGATAAAAAATTGCAAGCCTGCGCCGGACGCGCTTTTGCTTTGCCTTAAAAAACTTAATGAACAAACGCACGAGAACTTAATGGCCGTTTATATCGGCGATGCAAGAAATGATATATTGGCGGCGCAAAACGCGGGTATAGATTCGTATTTCATCGTTCGAAAGCACAATAAATCTAATGAATATGCGCAGATTGCCATTCATGATTTGCGGAGTATAGCCGTTCTGCCATTGGAGAAGAAATGATGGAAACAATCGTAAATGACTTTGTAAAAGCTATTCTTTTACCATCGACCTACACTATTGAATCGGAGTGGCAAAATCAAACTGAGTATGACGTTGAAAGCGTTTTTGACGTTGAAAGCGTTTTTGCTGTTGTAAACTCGTCGAAATTCAGACGTACAAAAATGACGGAAGAAAGCGAGATAGATGTAAAGCAAAAAATCAAAGCCGCTATTACAAACAAAAAAAAGATTGCGTTCTCATTGCCTTTTGGAGCATATAAAGCATGGCAACTTGATTCTGACTTTCAACCCGATTGGGCTGAGGTTTTTACTGTTTCATATTTGTTGCGTTATGCAAAACAAATCATAGAGGTTTATCCGTTAGGCGTTGAATTCAATTTTACTTTTACGGACGATTTAATGTATTTTGTCAGCGATTTTCCACGTGAGAAGGCAAAAGCTTATACCGTGGTTTTTGAGGAGCTACTTGCTTTTTTCAATAGTTTTGACAAGAGAGTGCATTTTAATCTCGTTCGGATTAACGACTTGTATGAGTCGCAAGAAGATTTTTATATTGATTTTCTCCGCCAATACTTAGATAATTTGGTGCATTGGGATACAAAATATGACACGGTGACAAAGGATAGGCATCTAAACAGCTCACATCATAATTTATTCCCATTTGGAGAGCGGAATATCGGAAACCTCTTAGAGGATGAGCGAGAAAGATTTTTTTATCACTCTGCTTTGATGACGGATGCAGTGGACTGCTTGCGTGAGCGACGAAAATTTAACAAAGGTGCGGACAAAATTCAAATTGTTTTTGTTCGCGGACCAACAAAATGTATTCATTTAGGTTCTTGTGATATGGCGTCCGTTCACTTTTGGGTGGGTAAAGGCGTATTGCAAGAAAACAAAGGCAAGTTGCTTACTTCGATATTAACTTGGTCAAGATACGGGCAGTTGATGCCGGAGCAAAAATCGGACTTTCGGATAAAATCACCATTATCTGAGTTGTCAAATAATTATGAAAAAATTATACTTATCAAGGAGTAAAAAAACATGAAACAAATCAGTGTTGTAACAGGCGGTTCTTCCGGTTTAGGCAGAGCAATTGCAAGCGAACTTATCGGCAAGGGTATCAATGTTTGCATTGTTTCTCGTGACGCTAAGAAGATTAAGGAGGCTATCGCCGCATTTCCAAAGGGGCAAGCCGAGGCGATTTTTTATGCCGGAGACGTAAGCGATGAGAGGTTTGTTATTGAGCTTTTTAAAAACCTCAACAAGGACGGCTATTACGTCAACTATCTTTACAATGTGGCCGGCGTTGGCGTATTTGGTAAGGCAAAGGATATGAATCTAACCAAGATTCAGAAAGCTTTTCAGACGAATGCAATCGGATTGTTGTTGACAACCTATGAGTCATGTCGAAACATGACCGATGGAGGGACAATTATCAACATAGGCTCAACGGCAAGTCTTAAGGGAAACGTTGAAGAAACGCTTTACTGTGCAACCAAATGGGCTGTTCGCGGCTTTACGGAGGCTTTAAAAGCAGAGTATAAGGGCAAGAACATTCACTTTATCGGAGTATATCCGGGCGGAATGAAGACTCCGTTCTGGACGGATGACTGCGGCTCAAATCCCGACACGTCTAAATGGATGGAACCGTCGGAGGTTGCCGAGGTTGTTGTAAATGCTGTTCTCGAAAAGAAAACCCTTTATGTAAATGATATTGTAATTGAACGAAAGTAAAAAAGGATATGATAAATGGACCATCAACATGATATATTTATCGCTTACCATGGGACAACAAACGAGATTGGTACGTTCCCGCTTGCGACTGAGCTGTGTCGTTTTCTATGTTCAAAAGGCATAGATGCCATTTCCCATACGATTGCGCCGGACAAAAGCTACGGTTCTGATCTATATGACGAGATATATAAATCTAAACGCTTTTTGTTGATCGCAAATGAACATATTGATAGAGATCCTATAAGCGGTAAGCTAACAAGTGCTCACATAAAGAAAGAGCTTACGGAGTTTGAAAGAGGGTATAATGCAAAATCAACATCCGGTATGGTAAAGGTAATGATTTGCGGCTCGCTGTCACCGGAAGAGGCTGACAAACTTCATAGGTTGTTTGATAGCGAACCGGTCATTGATAATACCAAAGATAAAGCACAAAGCGTTGTATTTGATGATGTGCAGCGATGGATTGCTAATGTTGCATCCAAAAGGGATACGCAAACACAGAGTGCTACAGTAAATGCAACAATAGGTGCACTGGTCGGTGACTTAAAAGACGGCAATGTAATTGCCGTACTTGGGTCGCGATTTGATGATTTTCACGCAGAGTTTATTTCAGAAGAATTGCGCGTACCAAATGCGGACAAGCTGTCTTTTTCAAAGACATGCGAAGCGGCGAAGGGGACTGACATTCTAAAACGATATGCCGAGTTTTTTGCAAACAAAGGAACAGTGTCCTATAGGGATTTAGTAAAATTGCCGTTCTCCGCATACATAACATTGAACGCCGACAATCTTCTTGAAAAAGCTCTGCGCGAAACCAAGAAAGAATGCGCGTCGCTTACAGTCGAAGGCGATTTAGTTGACTGGGATTTTGCAGATGAAATTCCTGTGTTTAAGATTTTCGGAACTATTGATCGTCCTGAGACTGTTAATTTTCAGCAAGATAATGACAGCAATGGAATATTTGAGGACAAACAAGAATTGCGGATATTTTTGCAACAGATGTTGCGTCGAAAAAAACTCTTGTTTGTTGGATTTGATGCCGTGAACAATGAATACCGCACTGTCAATGCATTGCTTAAAAAACTTGGAAATGCGACCGATAATATAGCGATACTTTCTGATTGTAAGCAAGCTACATCCATTGAGTCGTTTTCAGATTCTGCATTGTCTGAAATTCATGTGAATGCAGACGAGTTCATAAACCAACTCATACATACTTATGAAGGCAATAGACACAGTGAAGATTCGGAGTTCATGCATAAGCTGTTTTATGATATTGCGAGTACACCGACTGAAACACAAGCAATTGATTTGTTTTTAGAGTTTTTGAATAAAGACTTAAGAAAGATAGATGTTTCTGATGAAAAGGCTTTGTCCTTATTTGATAAGGTTATCATAGATGCTGACTCAAATCATGAGCAGCTAATGAAACGCAAAGCTAACTTTAATGCGTTTGATAAGTTTTGGAAAGATATGCTTGTTGCAATTGGAAAGGACCCGACCAATAAACTTAATACGGCTCTTACAGCAGTAAAAAAAGTTATTAAGGATAGAGGACACATTTCCGACATGATTGCAGAAAATGCTGAACCATATCTCGTTAGTCCGCGAAAAATTTTTGTGTATTCACAAAGTTTGCGTGTGTTGGATATTTTGGTAGCCGCAGAACAAAGTTTCCAACAAAACTCGCATTTATATATAGGTGAGTGTCGCCCGAAAAGCAAGCTGCCGTTCGACGATTCAAAAAACATTGTTAATTATTTGGATAAACACGGTAGTCAATACAAAACTACTACGTTAATTCCTGATATGTCTTTTTATAATCTCATGCAGAGAAAGTTGATTGATACGGTTCTTATAGGCGCGCATGATGTCCTTTTCAGCGGAGAGAATCCGGTTGCTTTCATAAACACTTGCGGAGCTGCTGTAATAGTAGAATTAGCACATA
>JAITOQ010000198.1 GCA_031289865.1 Clostridiales bacterium | reverse complement strand
AAAAGGGATTCCTCCGTCAATAATCGATTGATGCAAAAATAAATTGATTGCATCGGTCATAGTAATGCCGAAATTAGAGTAAAGTTTTTCGGCGTCGGATTTGATTTCGGGACTAACCCTAATATGAATAGTATCTGTTCTGCCCATAATGACTACCTCTCTTTAATATATTATATGCTAATTGTAGCACATTACTTGCACATTGTCAACACATTTTTTCAGACTAAACTAAAACATGCGGCTCTGTTGAGAATAATATTGTTGAGTTCTATCAATATGCGCGAACAGTGAAGTCCTATCACTCTCCGCGCATATTTTGTCGGACTTATATTCGGCTTGTGTTTTTAAATGAGGTCAAGCGGTGCTAAGCTCACATTAAACTTTTTAATACCAAGTCCCTTAAATGCAATCCCCGCGGTCATATCCGTCCCGAATCCGTCGGTTTGGACGATAGTCCCCTCTCCGAACCGCTTGTGAAAGACCTTTGCTCCTACCTTATACCGCTCGAAGTCCTTGCCTTGCCCCGCGTTCGGCTTTTCGCCGCCGCCGTAAAATACGGGCTTTTCGTGCGTATCGCCGTAATTATTTTGTCCGTTTATGCGCTCTATCGCCGCTCTGTCGGGATTTAAAAATTCGGAATTGCGCATGTTTCGCGCATAACCGCTCGACCCGAAAACGCCTCCGTAGCCGCCCGACGCGCCGCCACGTGTACCCGTTGCGCCGCTTTTTTGCGCGGAGTAGCCGCCGAACACGTCGCGGTTTTGGCGGTCAAAGCTCACATGCCCGCATTCCTCAAGCTCCTTGACAAATCGGCTCGGAAGGGTGTATTTTATCTCGTTAAACCTAAAACGGCTCTTTGCATAGCTGATCAAAAGCCGCTCTCTCGCACGCGTAATCGCGACGTACATGACACGCCGTTCTTCCTCGACGCCGCCCTCGCTCACCGAACGCTCCGAAGGAAAAATCCCCTCTTCTACTCCGACGATAAAGACGATCTTAAATTCTAAGCCCTTAACGGAATGAATAGTCCCGACAACAAGCCTTTCCGCGTCGTCCTCCGATTCAGTATCCGAAACCAACGAAACCGATTGGAGAAAATCCTCCGCGGCAGCGTTCGGATTGTCCTTTTCAAACTCGCGTACGGCGTTTGCAAATTCGACGATATTTTCGTAACGATCCGCCTCCTCGCCCTCTTGCGACTTGTAGTAGCTTTCAAAGCCCGCAACGCGGATTAAGCTGTTGACGTACTCGCCGAGAGGCAGTTCGACCGCCGCCGACATGAGTTTTTGGACGATATTTTTAAATTCCGTCAAGCGCACCTTTGACGCGCCGACGATCTCGTCGTTATTCTCTATCCCTAAAATGACGTCGATGAGGTCAAGCCCGCTGCGGTCGGTATAGTCGTAGAGACGGGATAGTACCGCGTCTCCTATCCCGCGTTTCGGGAAGTTTATGATCCTCGTGATCGCTTCCTTGTCCTTTGGATTACTGACCATTTTCATGTAAGCAATCACGTCGCGGATTTCCTTGCGTTCGTAAAATTTAAAGCCTCCGAACAGCTTGTACGCATAGCCGTACAGATTCAGCTTTTCCTCAAAGGTGCGCGTGAGCGAGTTTTGGCGCACCAAAATCGCCATATCTTTCAGCGAGTATCCTTCCTTTAAAAAGCCGTCGATACGAGCAATTACAAAATCCGCTTCCTCGCGGTCGGTCATGTTTTCCTTGACTATCACGGATTCGCCCGAACCCGCCTCCGTCCAAAGCTTTTTTGCAATCCTCCCGCGGTTGTTTTTGATGACCGCATTCGCCGCGTCGAGAATGCTGTCCGTACTACGGTAATTGCGTTCAAGCTTATAAATCTTTGCTTCGGGAAAATCCTTTTTAAAGTTTAAGATATTGCCTAAGTCCGCGCCGCGGAATGCGTAAATGCTCTGATCGTCGTCGCCCACCGCAAAGAGATTGCCGTGAAAAGAAACCAACAGCTTGAGCAATCGGTATTGAATTTTATTCGTATCTTGAAATTCGTCCACATGGACGTAACGAAACCGCTTCGCGTACTTTTCGAGTACTTCGGGGTAACCGATAAACAACTCCGTCAGTTTTAAGAGTAGGTCGTCAAAATCAAGCGCGTTACTCGCCCGCATTTCAGCCTCGTATGCCGTGTAAAGCTCCGTGATACGATCCTCACCACGCGAAAAAGCCATCTCCCGCTCGTAGGTCAACGGGTCAAGCCCTTGATTTTTTGCGTTTGAGATATGCCACCGCACCTTGCTTAAAAGCTTCGCCGCCTCTTCCTTTTCGATATGCTTGTTTTGCATGATACGCTTGAGGACGCGCTCCACGTCCGCGTCCGCATAGATACTAAAATTGCGGTCATAACCCAATTTGTCGATATCGCCGCGAAGTATCCTTGCCGCCATCGAGTGAAACGTGCTGACCCATACGCGGCTCGCCAAATAGTAGCCGCCGTCCTCGTCAAGTCCGCCGCCGCCAAGCATAGCGTTTACACGCGTCTTCATCTCGTTGGCAGCCTTGTTTGTAAAGGTGATAGCGAGAATGTGGTACGGATCGACGGCTTTACGCTCGATTAAATACGCGATACGGTATGTAAGTACCCGCGTCTTTCCGCTCCCCGCCCCCGCCACAACCAAAAGCTGCCCATCGGTATCCGTGACGGGCATAATTTGAGCTTCGTTCAATTGTTCCAAATCTATTTTTTTCATCTACGGTATAGTATAAAGGATTTTGCGGAAAAAGTCAAACAATGTCGTACTTGAATTGAAAGTTGAGACTTAAAATCAGCTTCGAGAAATAATCCCTCCCGTTGCCGCGTCTTGAAAAATCAACCAATACCCTTTTCCGTCCTTTTCTTTAAAATCATTCGGAAACCACTGTGATATCTCTTTTAGCCGTCCTTTGGGTTTCAATTCAAATTCGCCGTAGACCGCATAGCAAATAAACTCCGGCTTCCCCTCGTTTTCATAAAATCCTACCGCGTACGCCGAACCGTCCGTATTGTCCACTCTGACAAATTTTCCGTTTGGAATCAATCGCTCCAACGTCCGCTCACGCGGATAAACGGCAAGCATGTTATCGAGCGCGGGCTTTACGCTCTCATAAAACGACTTACCGTTTCCGCTCCCGTCGCCGCGTTTTTTTGTCCGAGTTGCGTTTTCCGCACCGCCGTGCATTGTATTTTCCGCATCGCCGTACGTTTCGGGATAGCGCAGAAATTCCGTCAAATCATTATCGACGGTCTGTTTAGCGCATGCAATCTCATCGGCAGTTTGCTCGGCTTCGGCAACTTCCTCGGCTTCTTCGTCTTCGGCAAATTCATTGTCTTTGGCTATTTCTTCGGCTTCGGCTATTTCTTCGGCTTCGGCTATTTCCTCGGCTTCGGCAGCTTTTTTTGCTTTTGCAAATTCTTCGGTAAGTTCCTCGGCTTTGGCAGCTTCTTCATTTTCGACGGTTTCTTCGGCTTGTAATTCACGGCTTGAATCCGACTCGACGGACGCATTTTCCGCGTTTTCCGTTTCCGACCGAATCCGTTCTATTTGTCTTAATCTCAACTCGATTTCCTCTCCGATTTTTTTCTCTAAATCCTCGACGCCGCCGCCCGTCACACACGCTTCTATATCCTCCGCAATAGCCGATAAAATCTCCTCGATTTCCCTTTCCCTAAACGCTTCTCCTATCTCCTCTTTTAAGCGCGCTTTTATCCGCTCGGCTTGTCCCGCCGCGCCTATTTCGCTTGCGTTATCCTCCGAAAGCTCTTGCAAGTTTGTTTCGCCCAAAAGGGGGGATCTCTCCTCCGTATATATATCTGCCTCATCGGGTTTTGCTCCGTACGAAAACAACTCGCTTTTCCGCGGATCTATACCGTTTTTTTCAACGGTTTTCGAGGGGCTTTTTGCACTCAACTGCTCGCTTTTTCGCTCGCTTCCGCTTGCTTCCACGGCTCTTGAGGGGCTTTTTGCACTCGTAAACTGCTCGCTTTTTCGCTCGCTTCCGCTTGTTTCCACGGCTCTTTTCGGAGCCGTGCCAAAATAGCCGCTGCGCAAAAGCTCCGCTTCATAGATTCCTTTGTCGGATGCAAAAGCCCCGATACCCTTTTCACTTGAGATTACCGCCGCCGCACAAGACACAGAGTCGTCGCCGTACACGGAAAAGGTATGAGTTTTCCCTTCCTTGAGCGGAAATGCGCGAACCCTTTTTCCGCCCAAAATCAAAAGGTTTCCGCGCTCCTTATTGGGATAATCCAGACGGATCTCCGTGTTTTGCCCGAAAGCCGTTATTCTCAGCGACCCTTGAATCACTCCCGACAAATTTTTTATGACCATCAATTTTTTAAAAAACGACATGATTTTTTCCGTCCCCAAAAATATTTCTTTCCAAAAAAATATATGCCGAAGGAGAGCGGAAAAGAACATTGCCGATTTTAATAATCGGGCAATTTTTCCTCAATTTTTCTTAGTTTTTTTCCTTATTTTTTTCTTTTTCAACGCGCTTCTCCAACTCTTTCAAATACAATTCCTCGTCGAGCGGGAGCGAAACCTCGCGTCCTAACCAACTCGAAAGGTAGACCGCGTTTGAAAGGGTCAAGCCGTTGATACCCTCATCACCCTTTGCAATGAGCGGTTCGCCGAATAGTACGGCGCGGCTGAAGTTTTTAAAAATGTTCATGTGCTGTCCGATGAGTCCCAACCGAACCGCGTTTTTTAACATGCCGACCTTGACCGTGAGTTTTTTTTGCGGGATACGCGGCATGAATTTTTTGTTGGTTCTGTTAAATTCCGACTCAAAGACTTCAAGCTTATTATAGGTCAATTTTTCGGACAAGAGGTCTTGCTCGATGACAAGCCGCCCGCCGTCGCCCGAAATTTCAAGGCGGTTCGTTCCCGGAAAATCATGCGTCGAGGTGACGAAAACGCCGCTTGCGCCGTTTGCGTATTCGGTATAAAAAGTGACGTCGTTTTCCACCTCTATATCGCGCTTTACATGCTCGCCCGCATA
>JAITOQ010000155.1 GCA_031289865.1 Clostridiales bacterium | reverse complement strand
TTGTACGGCTTGCCGTTTGAGATTCTTCGCAAGCTCAGAATGACACCTGCTTTTTAATCCGCAATTCTGCATTCTGCATTCTGCATTTTGCATTCTGCATTTTGCATTATTATAATTATCCGCACTTATTACCTATTACTTATTACCTATTACTTGAAAAGCAATCTATTGTTTTTCGTTCCCCAGCCTTTCGTTCTTATCCGCAATCTGAAGTGCTTCGAGCATTTCTCCGATATCCCCGTCCATAAATGCGTCTATCGAAAACACCGAAACGTTTATTCTGTGATCGGTGACACGACCTTGCGGAAAGTTGTATGTGCGGATTTTTTCGCTCCTATCTCCCGTCCCTACTTGCAGCTTCCGCTTTTCGGAATATTCGCGCTCCAAGCTCGCTTGCTGCATCTCGTACAGCCTACTGTACAAGACCTTCATGGCGCGGTCGCGGTTTTTTATCTGTGACTTTTCGTCTTGACACGTCACGACCGTACCCGTCGGGAGATGGGTGATCCGTATCGCCGACTCCGTCTTGTTGACATGCTGTCCGCCCGCGCCGCTCGAACGGTAGGTGTCTATTTTGAGATCCTTTTCGTTTATCTCGACTTCTACATCCGTTGCTTCGGGGAGAACCGCCACCGTCGCCGTGGAGGTGTGTACGCGCCCTTGCGATTCGGTCGCGGGGACTCTTTGGACGCGGTGAACGCCGCTCTCAAACTTTAGCTTACTGTACGCGCCCTTTGAATTTATCATAAAAGTGGCTTCCTTTATCCCGCCCAGCTCCGTCGCGTTTATGTCGATATCCTCGATTTTCCAACGCATTCTTTCCGCATAGCGTTTGTACATTCGTATAAGCTCCGTCCCGAAAAGCCCCGCCTCGTCACCGCCCGCGCCCGCACGAACCTCGATAATGACGTTCTTGTCGTCGGAGGGGTCTTTAGGCACTAAGAGGAGTTTTAGTTCCTCGATTGCCGCGTCGGATTTTTCCTCCAACTCCTCCGCTTCCTCACGGACGGCGGCTTCCATTTCCGGTTCACCGGATAGGCTTTCTATCAGCTCGCCGCATTCCTTCCGTTCCTTTTCGAGTTTTAGATATTCCTCGTATTTTTGGACGGTTTCCTCAAGCGCGCTGCGCTCAACGACAAGTTTTTTCCATGCCTTTTGGTCGGCAATCACATCGGGCTTTCCGATCTCTCCCGACAAAAATTCAAACCGTGCTTTCATAGCTTCTAATCTTTCAAACATATCTCCGCAACCCTTTTTATTCCGTTATAATCTTTTACAAATTCCGCACTTTGAAACAGATTTTTGACATCCGTGTCTTGCCCTTGCCCTATCTCCAAAAGGAGAACGCCCGACGGGGTCAAATGCTCTCTAAAACCCTCCGAAATCGCGGTATAGAACCGCAAGCCGTCCGCTCCTCCGTCGAGGGCTATACGCGGGTCAAAATCCTTTACTTCCCTATCCAAACCGTCGATTTTGTCCGTCCTGATATACGGAGGATTTGAAACTATAACGTCAAAAATTTCACCCGTCAAATCGTCAAAAATATCGCTTTTCAAAAAACGTATTTCTATATTGTTTGCCGCCGCATTTTCCTTTGCGGCTTGTAACGCCCCGTTATCGATATCGGTCGCCGTGACCTCGACTCTATCCCCGAACAGCTTTTTTAATGCAATCGCAATCGCGCCGCTCCCCGTACATAGGTCGAGGACCTTGACGCGCTCCGTACGTTCCGTCCAAATCTCCGTGATACGCGCCGCCGTACGTTCCGTCAAAATCTCCGTTTCTTGACGCGGCGACAAAACCCGCCCGTCTACATTGATTTTGTAGCCGTAAAATTCGGTGTACCCGAACACCCGCTGGAGTGGCATTCCCGTCTTTCTCTTTTTGATAAACGCCAAAATCCTCTCATACTCGATTAAGGTGACGTATTCTCTAAGCGCAAGCTCCGACCGTTTCCGACCCAAAACCTCCGCAAGTATCCATTCATACTCGTCCCCGTCGTACCCGCTCATCTTTTCACGCGCCGCATCCCTCACATAGTCGTACGGGTAAATCGTGTCTTCAAAACGCGAAACGGGAAAATTCGGATTACTTTCGAGCGCGAGGACGCTCCGAAACGCGGCGAGGGATACCTCGATCATTTCGTCGTCGGGCGCGCTTGTCGTCAGACGCTGCAGCCACATTCCGGGGGCGCGAAGTATTCTAAAGAATAGATTGTCGTGCTTTGCCGTAAAGATGAGAGCCTCGTATGAAAGCCCCGCGACCACGGGCAAAAGCGCGATACGCGTGACGATTCTGGGGAGCATGTTGTCGTCAAAGCCAAAGAACGAAAAGAACAGCACGCCCACAAACATGACGATAAAAATAAATGTCGTACCGCAACGCTCGTGCTTCGTCGTCATCGCTCTCACGTTTTCAACGGTCAAGGGGCGCGCATATTCAAAACAATTTATCACCTTGTGTTCCGCGCCGTGATACATAAAGACGCGCTTGATATCCTTTAGACGGGACACCAAAAAGAGATATGCGACAAAAATCACGATACGGATAATCCCCGCCAAAAGGTTCTTTAAAAAGCTTGTAAAAAAGCTTTCTATACCGTCGTTTCCGCTGCCGAAATTTATCTCAAAACGGATAAACTGCATGATGAATTGCGGCAAAATCACAAACAATCCGACCGCAACCGCAAGCCCGATAACGAGCGCAACCACGGTGACAAGTCCGTCTATCCCTTTCTTTTTTTTCGCATCGCCGTCCGACGTTTTTGTACCGCCCGACGTCCCATCTTGCATAAAAGGCTCCGCGCTCTTGTTGAGGGTCTTTACTCCGTAAATCATGGAAAGGACAAAATTGTATACGCCGCGAACGAGCGGTATTTTACCGATCCGCTCCGCGCTCTTTGATTTTGTGACGCGTTCCGAAATCACCGCGATCGTCCCGTCGGCGCACCTAACCGCGGTCGCGGCTGAAGCCGCGCCCCTCATCATGACGCCCTCTATGACGGCTTGACCGCCGATCCTTGTCTTGTTTGTCTTTTTCATACTTAAAAGTATTCCTCTAACCTATATAGAAACGAAAGCCTATGTCATTCTGAACGAAGTGAAGAATCTCAAACGATTTCTCCGAATTTATAATTTTAGCTGTTATACGGCTGACATTTGAGATTCTTCGCAAGCTCAGAATGACACCTACTTTTTTAAATCCGCAATTCTGCATTCTGCCATTTGCCTTTTGCATTCATTTAACCTAAGAAAAGCGACCACGAAAAAAGTATCGTGACCGCCCGATTCTTTGAACTCGACAATTGAAGCCGCTGATATCGACTCCCATTCAAAAAAAGATAAGCAAGTATGTCTAAACAGACGGCTGCGGTTTTTCGCAACCCGTCAAAGACACGCCAAAACCGACCGCAAAAATCAGTCGTTCCCCAAATTGTATCTCTTTTTAAATTTATCGACGCGACCGCCCGCATCGACGATCTTTTGTTTGCCCGTAAAAAACGGGTGGCATTTACTGCAAATATCAATTCTTAGGGTGTCGCCCTTTTTGGTCGTCCCCATCACAAATGTTTCGCCGCACGCGCAAGTCACCGTGACATCATGATAATCGGGATGAATATTCTCTTTCATTTTTTCTCTACCTCTTTTAATCTCTAAACAAGTCTAATTATTATAGTATATTTTTTTTTCGCTGTCAACTGTTTTATCCGAATATCCTAAATTACTTATCCGAATTTCTGTTTTTCGTTATCTTATGCTCTTTTCAACGCCCATTTTGATGAGCCGTTCTATAATGCTTTCGGTGCTTCTCGGCGGATTCTCCGGCATGACCACGGAAACGTCCTTTACCTTAGGCGGCTCCGACGGCTTAGGTGTCGGCGCAGATTTTTGGGCTTTTGGCGGACGCTTAGACGTCGGAAGCTCCGACGGTTGAGGCGGTTGCACGCCTTGCGGCGTTTGTTGTATAGCCGACGCCGCCCTCGACGGTTGCGCCACCGACGACGACACATTCGGACGCGCCGCACTCTGTCCCACACTCTTTACCACCTTACCCGCTTTCAAGCGTTTCCGCTTTAAAAGCTTAACGATTATCGTCGCAATCCCCGCCGCTCCAACGGTGCCGCCAGCAATGCCCGCAACAAGAGGAATCGCGCTCGGTGCGGCAACGATTGAAACCTCACCGCTCTCCGCTTCCGTATACACAAGCGCGTAATTCGCCGCTACAGCGGTTTCGTTTAATACGACGCCCGTCACCGAAATTTTTGTCGTACCGACCTTTTCCGAATTGTACGCCGCATTCCCCACTCCAAAATCCGTACCGTACGACAGCGTTTCGCCGTCAATCAAGCCCAAAAATGTGAGCGTGTAATGCTTTTCGTATTCCGCGGTCGTGGTTTTGTCAAAAGTCTTATCTTTTCCGTTCACCAAAAACGCAAGCCCTTTCTTTGTAATAGTGACCGAATTCGCGCTTGTCGCCGTACTATTGGTCAAGCCGAACGCCACACCCGGATTGAGTACGACCGTCACCGTGAGCTTTGCCGCTCCCGCGTCCTTTGACGAATAGACTGCTTGCGTGACCGTATATTCGCCCGTATGCAAAAGCCCGTCGGCGAACACAATAGCATAGCTGCTTGCTACCGCCGCCGTCGTCCCGTCGTAAACCTTGCCGTCCAACGCTATCACGGTGAATGCCGTTTCGTTGACGATTACAATAGTCACCGGTTCGCTCTCCGCGTCCGTATTTTCCAACAGATAGTTGATTGATATCCACGACGGCAGGAGCTCGATTCCCGATACCCCGATGCTTGCCGTTCCGACTAACGCGGAATATTCCGCGCTCCCTACCCTAAAGTCGGTATTATAAGTAAGGCTATCGCCTATAACAAGCCCGTCAAATGTGAGCGTATAGTTTGTACCGTATATTGCCGCGGTCGTCCCGTCATAGGTTTTGTCTAATGCGTTGACGGTAGCGGTGATAACTTTTTTTGTGATTTCCACATCACCGCTTATTGCCGTGTTGGTCGCCAATATGTAGTTATTGGCACATGTCGTGTTTAGCAACGCAGCAACTACCGCAATTCTTCTTCCCGAACCCACATTCTTGGTGTCATATACCGCACTTACTATGTTAAAGTCAGTATCTCTTACAAGGATTTCGCCGTTTACAAGCCCCGTAAACTCAAGCGCGTAATTCGTCCCGTAAGTCGCGCTTATTGTCCCATCATAGACCTTATGGGTTGCAAAGGTTACTATCGGGATTATCGTTGCTTTCGTGATCGCTTGCGTATCGTCGCTCGTCGCACTCGTCGTAATTAACGTGTAGTTCGCAAGCGAAGCTCCGGTCAGTGCAAGCACCGCCGTGATCGTACGATCCCCTACGTTCTTCGACGCATACTTCGCGCTCGTCACGCCGTACTCAATCGTCTCATAGTTCCCGATCCACGTAATGCTGTATTTGCTCGCACCAGCGTCCGCATTCCCGTCGTACACTTTCCCGGCTGTCGCACTGATCGTGTAGCTCAAGTCCGCTGGCGTGATGTATACCGTGTTTGACGAAGTCACGCTGTTACTTGTTACGCTCCAATCCGCGCTTCCGCTCACTGAAACGGTCGCCGTGATGGTTCTCGCTCCCGCATTCGCCGAGCTGTATTTCGCGCTGACAATTGTGTATTCGCCCGTATGCGCTAAGCCGTCGCTAAACGTAATAATGTAAGCGTTGCCTACCACTGTATCCGTCCCGTCGTAAGTCTTGCCCGCCGCTGCCGTAACGGTGTAGGATATTCCCAATGCCGTAATATTAACGGTGTTTGTCGAGGTCGCACTGTTTGCGGTAGGCGTATTGGCTAAATTGTAGTTTGTCGCAGCTGTTCCCACAAGGGTTACTATCGCCGTTACGGTTCTCAATCCCACGTCCTTTGAGGAGTATGTGTACGCTACCGTGTAGTGTGTCGTGATCGTAAACGTAGTCAAATTCCCGCTAAACGTCAGTGTTCCCGCGTTTGCCGCGCCCGAAGTTGAGCCGTCATACGTCTTGCCCATCGCCGCAGCCACCGTAAAGGTGACCGCCTTTTTGCTGATAGTAAACGCCACACTTGTCGCGCTCGTCGCCAACAGCGTGTAGTTCAACGCTTTTGTCGAGGACGTCAAGGCGATAGTCGATGCCGTAATGGTTCTCGACCCCACGTCTGCCAAGTTGTAAATCGCCGACCCTACCGTAAAGTCGGTCGTGATCGCAAGCGTTTCTCCGCTCACGACATTCGTCCAACTGATAGTGTAGTGTATAGAGTAGATAGCGTTCGTCGTACCATCATAAGTCTTAGCGACACCCGTTACAATAGGTGTAATCGATCTTTTCGCTATAGCTGCCATATTCGCCGAAGTGACGGTTTTGATCGCTATATCAAGCGACGTTGTGATCGTAACCGTGATATTTCGCTCACCCGCGTCCTTTGACGAATACATTGCGCTCAATACCGTGTAATCTCCGATATGTGCCAATCCGTCGCTAAACATAATACTATAAGCACCGCTCAATGCCGTATCAGTCCCGTCATAAACCTTATCGTTTAACGCGGTAACCGTAAAAGCAAGTCCTCCCGCCTCAAAAACTATATCGGTACCGATTACTCCCAAAGTCAAGCCTACGTTTGCCGTCTTAAAAGACGTAAGAAATGTCGATTGTCCCGTAAAAAGTACGTCCCCCGCTACCGCGCCGTTGATATTAAAGGTAGTGATTCGACTTGCACTGTAGACAAAATCCGATAACAATGTTCTCGTCGCCGCAGTCCTTGTCGCAAAATATACCGTCCCGCTTATGGTGACATTACCAAGCGCGAGAAGTACGGTCGTTGCGGTGGTCGAGACAAATTGAATTGCATGACCCGATGCCGACGTGATTATCCCGTCGGTGAGCGTAATATTTCCGTTGGCACGATTTAATATACCCATACCCGATAATGTCACAGATATTGTACCGCCGCTGACATTGATGTTTCCGTCTGCAAAATTATAAATCGCGGCACCCGTCGTTGAGGATATTGTACCGCCGCTGACAATGACATCTCCGTCTGCATAATTGTAGATTGCAATACCAGATGTTGCGGATACCATGCCGCTACTTACTAGAGTGGTTCCGTTTACGTATTGACGAATACTTGCACCGCCCGCGGCTCTGACGGTCGCCCCGCTGACGATTATCCTACCCGTGCCGTAATTATATATAGCGGTTCCGTCACCCAAATTGCTTGTAACCGTTCCTGCGGTTAAGACAACATTTCCTACACTGTTGTTATAGACCGCTACACCATCGAGGGCTGTGTTTATAACCCCCGCACTGTTACCGTTAACGACCAAGATTGTCGTATTTGCCGTACCGCTTGACAGATAAATTGTACCGTACGACGAACTCGTATTAGCCGAGGTGACAATTGCTGATCC
>JAITOQ010000130.1 GCA_031289865.1 Clostridiales bacterium | reverse complement strand
TTCTTCGATCCAGCGTTCGTCCGTGTTTTTTGTGTCGCCGATTTGTTCCATGAGGAGAATTGAGCTTTCGCCGTCGCTGTAGACGGATTCATAGATAGAAATCGGGTCGCAAATCGCGTCGAGCGCGCAAGAAATTTCGCTCAATGGGACGTCGATTTCCGCGGCAATCTCCGTGAGTGAGGGGTCGTCGCGTCCCGCCCGTTCCAATCTTTCACGCGCTTGCATTGCCTTGTACGCGACGTCGCGGATATTGCGGCTAATCTTCAGTGCCGAGGAGTCGCGGATAAATCTTCGGATTTCTCCGATAATCATCGGAACGGCATAGGTCGAAAATTTGACGTTTAGAGAGGTGTCAAAGTTGTCAAGAGCCTTTAAAAGCCCGACGCAACCGACTTGAAACAAATCGTCGCTTGAGGTTTTTTGTCCGAACCGTTGGACAAGGCTCAAGACAAGACGAATGTTGCATAGGATAAAATATTCACGGGCTTCCGTGTCGCCGCTTTGGATCAGCTTTATCAGACGGAGGCTTTCCTCCGAATTGATTTTGGGAAGAGTTCCCGTATTGAGTCCGCATATTTCCACTCTGTGTGCCATTTATTCCTCCTTTGATACCGATACTATCCCCGTTTTTTTACAAAAATATGCAAATCATCGGTTTTTTTAGGGAATAAAGAATTTTTATTCCGAATCCCCGTGTTTTTTCTTGCGTTTGACGTCGAATATTCCGTTTTTCGTAGAGGCGATACGGTTCGGTAAAAAAAGGCATAGAGCCGCCAAAATTCCCGCGATTGCGGACATGACATAGTAGTAGTTTTTTAGCGGAGTAATCATGGACATAATGAGGAGAAGCGCGGCGGCAAATAAAAAACGCCGCGAATGCCGCCGTGTAAAAATACTTTCCGCAAGGACTTTCCATTCCTCCGCACTCCGTCTTTTTGGGCGGGTTTTCGGTTCGGCGGGAGGGAGCGCGGCGCGGTGCTTTAGATATCGGTAAAATACGGGGATTTTGACGTGGATTAGCTGCGCGCCGAATTCGTGTGCGAGTAAGAGAATTTCGCGGTCAAGACTTTTGGAAATCACATAGATTTTTTTGGTTTCATGCTTTTGCGCTATGCGGTACAGCTTGACAAATTCGTCCCGTCCGAGCTTAGAAAATTTAAAGAGAGGAAAGATGATTGCGCGGCTTTCGCCGGAAGTGTCTAAAAGAAGTCCATCGTCCGTTTGAGTCGGCGCGTATACGGGGTCGATAACGCTCGCGAGGTATTCCGCAACATAAGCGTTGCCGCGGAGAATAAAAAACATATTCATGCTTTCCGCATTCAACGATTCTTTTTTAATCCTATGCGCAATTAATTTTGTATAAATAAGCGACCCCGCGACAACGAAAAGCAGCGAAAGAAGTATCGCCGCAACAAATTTTCCGATTACGGAATACCAAAGGATAAAAAGCAGAACAAAACAAACGAGCCTAAGCGAAATAAAATCGATAATTTTTGCCATAGTAAAAGTATTGACGGTTTTTTAGGTCTTTAGACTTCTTTTTTGTTGCTGTTTTCATGCGTATTGTGATATAATATTGACATGAGAATCGGTATTTTCGGCGGCGCATTCGACCCCGTGCATAGAAAACATGTCAAAATATGTGAAAGTGTCTTAAATGAATTTAATTTGGACAAATTGATCGTTATTCCGTCATACCGTCCTCCTCATAAAAGGATTGAGGGAGGAGACAATTTTTCTCTTCGTTTAGAGGCTCTCAAAAAAGCCTTTGCGGACAAACCGTGTATAGAGATTTCCTCGATGGAATACGCGGAAAAAAAACACAACTATTCCTATGAGATTGTGCAAAAAATCCACGAAAGCTATCCGACTGACGAGCTGTACTTCATTCTTGGCGGCGATAGCTTAGACAAGTTTTCGACATGGAAATACCCCGAAAAAATCACCGCGCTTGCGACTCTGATTGCCGTCGCCCGTCCGAGGTACAATACGGAGGACGCCGCAAAAAAACTTAAAAATGAGTTCGGCGCACGGGTGCTTATTTCGCTGTCGGAGGACGACGACGTATCCTCCTCTTATATCCGCGCACTCCTTGAGCTTAACGATCCCGAATATATCGACTATATTCCTATGACCGCCGCGGAAATTATTTCGGGCGGGTATACGCGGTACGGTGATATTACGGCTTTTGCCGAAGCGCAAATGAGCCAAAAACTTTGGGAGCATACAAAGCGGACGGTTTTGACCGCCGTCAAAGAAAACGAGAGAATAGGATTAGACCCATCTAAGGTTTTTTTGTCCGCGTTACTGCACGACGTTGCAAAGGAAATCGTATTCCGTAAGGTCGGCGAGGCGAGTGACCGAACTACGTTTCGCGCAGCGGACGGAATGTCGGAAGCAGAACCAAAACAGATAGAGTATTCTAAAAAAACCGATATTATAGAATACTATGCAAGGGATTTAAGTGAAGAAAGCAAGAAAAAGCTCGCGAAGTATTCCAAAAAACTTGCTATTATAGAATACTCTGCGCCGTCGGACGCGGTAGGTTCGGCGGTTCTGCATCAATTTTTGAGTGCGGAAATAGCGCAACAGGTTTTAGGTATAGAGGATTCGGAGATTTTAGACGCTATACGCTTTCATACGACGGCAAAGCCCGATATGAGCGAGCTTGGAATGTTGATCTATCTTGCGGACAAAATAGAACCCGAACGCGATTACGAAGGCGTGGCGTTGATCAGAGCCGCTATTCGCGAGGATCTATACCGTGCCTACAACGTCTGTTTGGAGCGTGGATACAAACATTTATTGAGCCGATCCGCGAGTATTTATCCCTTGACAAACGACGCATATTTAAGTAATAGATAACAAATAATGATAAACAATAAAAGCTATTGTCGGGGTACCTCGGTTGCCCGAATAAATTATAAACAACTATAAGGAGTGTACAACATGACACCGGAACAACTAAAGAACAAAATTTGCGGATTTTTAGACGACAAAAAGGCCGTCGATATCAGCGTGTTAAACGTGGGAGAATTGACGGTTTTGGCGGACTATTTTATCGTCGCGGGAGGCACGTCTACTACAAATGTAAAGGCTCTTGCCGAATACGTCGAGGAAAAAATCGAGGAGCTTGGCGAGCTTCCCCTTAGAAAAGAGGGCTTGCGCGACGCAAGATGGGTGGTGTATGATTACGGCAGTGTGATTTTGCATATCTTGCTTGACGATATGAGGCTGTTTTATTGCTTAGAAAAGCTTTGGAGCAACGGTAAAAATATCGAAAAATACTCCGTGTCAGAGCTTGCCGCGCCCGTCAAAAAGACCGCAAGCAAGAGCGTTGTAAAGACGGAAACGGCGGGCGCGGAAAAGCCCGCAAAAAAAGCCTCCGCAAAAAAGACGACGGATACGGATACGGAGAAAAAGACCGCGCCTAAAAAGATCGTTGTAAAAACGACCGTACCTAAAAAAGCTTCTGTAAAAACTGCCGCGCCTAAAAAGGCAGTAGCGTCAAAGTCAGATTCAGACGAAGAAGCCGCCGAACCAAAAATCGCCGCGCCTAAAAAGACTACGGTCAAGAGAGTGATTGCAAAAAAATCGGATAAGGAATGAAATATTTTTCGTAAAATTCCGCATATTAAATAATAAATGCGGGGTTTATGATGAACACAAAAAAGATTCTTTATTTTTTACCGCTTTTGATTGCTGTTGCGTCGGCGGTCGGGACTTTTGGACGCGGCATAAGTGAAACTGCGATTGCGGCGAATTCCGAAAATAAAGAGATGGTTTCGGTATATTCCGAAAACAACATGACGGAGCAAAGAGCGTCGGAGCTTGCGCTTTCCGCGCCAAAGGTGCAAAGAGCAGAGGTTTTTGTCTACGGGGATATCGCGGTGGTTGCCGTGAGGTGTAACGCGGTATTTTTTAGGAGCGAAAATCTTCGGATTTTAAACGGCATAAGGGACGCGCTTTTAGAGAGCGGGTTTCGCGAAGCGTATGTGACAAAGGACGCGGAGCTTTTTTATAAAATGGCGCGGGCGCGGGAGGAGTTTGAAAAAAGCTCTTCGAGCGCACAGTATAACGAGGAAAAGAAAAAATTACTTGCCATAGTGAAAGAGAGAGAAAAAAACGGTATATAAACACGCGAAGTATTCTAAATAATATGCAAATCGGGAATACCTCGGCGAAAAAATAAGGAGAAGCGATGGATAACGGCAGTTTTTTACCTTTGATCCCGCTTAGGGGCGCGTTGCTCTTTCCCGATACGTCGGGAAATTTTGATATCGGCAGAGAAAAGTCGGTCGTTGCCGCGCAAGAAGCGTTTGCGGCGGGAGGCTTTATTTTGTTTGCCTCTCAAAAGGACGACAGAAATATGGACCCCGCTTTTTCAGATTTGCGGGAGACGGCGACGATTGCAAAAATCCTTTCGCTTTCGCCGTCGGGAAACAAAGCTCTTAGAGTACACGCTGAGGGGGTGCGCCGCGTAAGCTTATTGCAAAAGGACGCGCCCGACGGGCAAAACTATCTTAGCGCATATTTTTCCGAGATCGAGATGACCAACTCCGATGAAATCGGTTCTATGGCGTACAGAAAAAACCTATTTTTGATTTTGGACGAGCTTAGTATGTATCACAACGGTGTGACGCGTGAGGGGCTTTCGATGATTCGGAATGCGTCGGACGAGACCGTCGTCAATAGCGCGGCGACTCTCCTCACGATTAGGGACGCGTATCCGATTTTAGCCGAAACCGATATTTATCGGCGGTATGAATTTTTAACCGACGCTCTTATCTATGAGATGGAGGTCGTGAAAGCCGAAAAGAAAATCAATATCAAGGTGAAACATTCCCTTGAAAAGGCGCAAAAGGATCATATTCTGCGCGAGCAAATGAGGATTATTTCGGACGAGTTGGACGATTCCGGAGACCGCGAATTTCAAAAAAAGATTGCGCTGATAGACGCTCCCGACGAGGTAAAGGAAAAGCTCACAAAGGATCTTCAACGCTTAAAAAAGATCTCCGCAATGTCGCCGGAGTATTCTATATTAACCGAATATATAGAATACTCTACGGAGCTTCCGTGGCGAAAATGTTCGGAAGAGATCCACGATCTAATCTACGCAAAAAACATTTTGGATCGTGATCATTACGGGCTGACAAAGGTTAAAGAGCGGATTTTGGAATACATTGCCGTCCACAATTTGACCCGTTCGTTTCGTTCGCCGATCCTTTGCTTTATCGGGCCTCCGGGAGTCGGAAAAACCTCTATAGCGCGTTCTGTCGCGGAGGCGACGGGTAGAAAATTTGTCCGAATGAGTCTCGGCGGCATATCGGACGAGGCTGAAATCCGCGGACACCGCAAGACTTACGTCGCGGCTATGGCGGGGCGCATCTTAAACGGGATAAAGCAAGTCGGGGTTTCAAATCCCGTGTTTTTGTTGGACGAGATTGACAAGCTGACCAAAAACAACCGCGGCGACCCCGCAAGCGCGCTCCTTGAGGTCTTGGACCCCGAGCAAAATTCGACGTTTAGAGACAACTATCTCGA
>JAITOQ010000034.1 GCA_031289865.1 Clostridiales bacterium | reverse complement strand
GACAAGAAAAAACTGTCTCTGTATGCCGTGCGTAGACATCGGCGCATACTCGACCTGTCGTCACGGCTGCGTTTATTGCTACGCCGATAAAGGAGAGAAAAAGTCAATGAGCGATAAATTGATCGGTGAAATTTACGAAAGAAAGACCGAAAGGCTTTTTGATTATTTTTAGTATGACGGGCAATAAATTAACTCAATCATTTTAATCAAAAAAAATATAAATGATTTGTAAAAACGATCAATAGAAAAGATTTTATCCATATCCATACTGCTCATTTCTGTTTTTTATGAGCATTGGTCGCTTATACATTAAGACTGTTTTGCATTTACAGCCTAATATTCAGCTGTTCAAGAATGTTGTCACAAATAATCGCCGGAAAATCTCTTTTTTTGCAACCGTCTATCAGTTTTTTGATGCTGTCATATTTGTTAAACCATTCGATGGTGCGATTAAAAATGTCCTCGGCTGTGCCATGGGTGTCAATTTGTACTTCTATATTTCCAAGAGGCGCATGAGGAAAACTCTCTAATGTGTTTATTAAAATACTTGCGTTCACATAGTAAGTTTCATCACTCCATTTTGAATTTTCGATATTACACATAAACGTTAGTTCTTCCGTCGGTTTTTTCCATATCTGTCCCGTTTCCAAAAATTTTAGTGTTTTGAATTTATGCGAAAACAATGAAACAACTTCTTGCTTTTTCGGAAAATGCACCTCGCACTGTCCTACCCAATTTTTAAATACTCGTAAAATACTCACTAATTTATCGGGGTCGCCAAAGCCCTCGAAAAAGTAGTCTTTAACCCTACAAAGCATCCAATCGCATTCTCCTTTTTCTATTTCAATTTCCTCAAAATCTACATCTCGCAGTTTAGTTTCGTATAGCCAAATTTTAATTGACCAACCGGGATTATCAATAGTTTCAATAGATATTCCATTACCATGCTCCCAATCTCCGTCGCAATATGATTTGAACCATTCCACTATCCAATTAATCTCATCCATGTACTTATCCTCCAACGAGTTTTATTTGCTTGTCGTGTCTGCTTCTAAACGACTTGCTTTCAAGCCGACCTAAACACAAAAAGCCGCTTCGGAATATTTTCCCAAAGCGGGGTTTTTCTTTATCTTGTTTCAATTTTCTTCGGATTCCGTTTTTAATTTAACGGCTGAATGACGATAATGTCGCTTGTATAGGTCACGCCGATCATCAATTCCGTCCGCAACGCTTTGTTTGGATCAAAAAACACCAAATAGATATCCGTTCCTCGGATCGAATTTAACGGCTTTATTCGGAACTATGTCGGTCAATTTTAACGCGCCGCGCTCGATCTCCGCAAGGTAGTAGGTATTGGTCGTTTATGATTTTATTATATAACAAAACCGCCGTTGTGTCAAGCCCTGAAACAGAGAAAATTTTTGGGAGTCAAGATTGACAATACCTTCACTTTTTCTATAAACTATCTCCAACAAATTGATTTTTTGTTTGATTTACGATATAATGTCTATATCGTTACGGCAAAAAAACACTACAAGGAGAATTTCCCCATGAAAAAAAGAGGTTTAATCCGAAAAATCCTTATTTCTTTCCTTTGCGCGGTTATTATAATCGGCGCGTTTATCGGGAGCGGACTTGTTTTGTCTGTGCGTTCGGCAAGATTTGACGGTTCCGTCTATGCGAACGAATATGAAAAGGATAAAGACCGTGCGGTTCGGCTTTCCGAATCGTATTATCGAAACTATTATTTCAAAGGCTTAAAGCTTCTGACGTATTACCCGTACCGCGGTACCGCGTCTTGTTGGGAATATATCGGTTTGATTTCCCTAACGTACAAAATGGCTCTTCTCGATTCGTCTTATCTTAAAAAAATGGACGGTATCTTAGACGGATTGAAACATTATCGCTCCGAACATAACGGCGTGTTTTCGGGTTATTCGGCATGGCGTTCCATACGGAAAAATTCCGCCGATTACAGAGAACTCGCCTATGACGACAATATGTGGTTGGGTCGTGATTTTGTAGGCTTATACGAACTCACCAACGACAAAAAATATCTCGATTTGGCGGTCGAAATCGCCGAATTTTTGATAAGAGACGCTTATGTCGATCTTGATTCGGAAATGTTTACGCAAAAAGGACTTGCCGCGCCCGACGGAGCCGTCGGAGGATTTTATTGGGCGTACGAAAAGGACGCCGTTCACGCTTGTTCGACGGGACCCGCCGCGCAATTTTTCGCCGCTCTATACCGCGCTACAAGCAACAAAACCTATATCGATATTGCGGAAAACACCTTTCGCTTCCTTCCTTATCTTTTGAACGAGGACGGCGTATTTCATGATTTTATGTCCTTTAATAAAGATGCGGACAACAATATTCTATCTATAAAGGATATCACCGGCCCGCCTTACACCTACAACAGCGGCTCGCCGATAACCGCGGCGGTCGAGTTATACAAAGTGACAAGCACGGAAAAATACCTTGACTACGCAAAAGAGTGGGCAAGGTCGGCGGACGAATATTTCGCCGAAGACACGGAACCCGAATCTGTAAAGCGATATCCTACGATGGCGTGGTTCAATCTCATTTTGCTAAACGGATATACGGCGCTCTATCCGTATGATCAAGAAAATACAGAACCCTATATCATAAACATGCAAAACGCAATCGATTACGGTTTCGAGCATTCCCGATTAAAAGGCTTTCTCGGCTTTCAAAAAGATTTTTTCTCAAACGATTGGTATCAAGGCTGGCCCGAAAAATATCCCCTTTCTCCGATCGCCTTACAAATGAGCGCAAATGCGGAAATCTATGCGACTCTCGCCTATTGGCGTTTTTAATCCTTTTCTCTAATATAGGCTTTTTAAGGGAGATTCACCTTAACGGGAGTTAACAAATCTTTAATCCTTTTTTAGTGGACGCATCGGAAAAATCATAGTTTTTAATGTAAGGTAATTTTTTGTAAGGCTCGTCAATGATAATGGGTTCGGATAATAATGCTATGTCATTTACCCTCAATATACACTCACAGCCTTTCCTACAATACACATAAAATGTTCTCTCTGTCCTAAAAAACTCAATATCGTCGGTCCTTTTTTACGCTCAATAAAATAAAGCTTGCCGCATTCAGTCCTATCGCGGCGGCAAATAATGCGGCGATAAGAAAATATGACGAAAAAGAATACGGCATTTTGATAAAAAGCCCTTGCAAAATAGAGAACCAAAGGATTTGGCGGTTTAACAGCAGTGTGAGCAGTAATCCTATCACAGTCCCTACGATAGCAATCGCTGCATTTTCTGTCAATACAAGGGTTTTACGCTCAATGCGGCACATTCCCGACAACTCGCAAATCCTAAGAAATTCCTCCCGCTCCCCGCGGTACAAAGCAAAGCAAGACAAAAGCGCGGCAAAGCAAAGAAACTGTAACAGCCGAAGGACAAAACGCGCAAGCCCTACGATTCCGATAAAATCCCCCGTGTATTCCTCATATATCCGTTCGGCTTCCATGACAAGCAAGTCGGTTTCGGGCGAAAGCGCGGCGCGAACCGCATCGATATTTTTTGGATCCGCGCCGATCAATATGGCGTTGTAGTCTCTCGTCTCTCCGAAGGCTTCTAAAAAGCCGCGAAGGTCGAGAAGCTGAAACCCGAACACCGAATCGCTCGCGGAGATAAAACCCGCCACCTCAAAGTAAACCGTGACCCCGTTATATGTGACGGGATAAGCGTCGCCGACCTTAATTTTGTCAACGTATTTCAATTTTTCTCCGACCAAAATCTGATCGGCTTTTAGGGCATGTACGTCGAAACTCGTGATTTTGTCGGTATTAGCCGACGATGTGTCGATTGCACAAAAAAAGTCCGCACGGTTCCCTCCCTCCGATTGAAAGACAAATGCGGCATCCGCCGAACGCGTCTCTATACCTTTGCTTTTTAACAATTCCTCTATCCCGTCTGCCGAAAACTCAGACGAGCCGACCGCCACAATGCCGTAATCGCTGAACCCTATATTTTTTACGTCAAGTGCCTCGATTCCGTCGATCGCGCCGTTCAACAAAAAGACCGCGGTCACGGCAAAGGCAAAAAGCAACGTCAATTTTTTGTCCACTGACGAATTTGAAAACCGCCGAAGCGACAGATGCATGCGTGGGGACCTCCGCCTTGCCGCTGCAGACATGCCCTTTGAAAGGGCGGCTATCACCCCGTCGGTAAAAAGGGATATTCCCCCGATTAAAATACCCGTAATAACGATAAGAAAAGGAGCTGTCTCCAAAAGCTCTTGCAGACAAACAGCCGCAATCAATGCACCCGAAAGAATCAACGCCGCCGTCAAGCGTCTTTTGGAAAACGGCTTTCCGCGAGGAGAATTCTCCTTTCGAAAGGCGGCGAAGAGATAGTACCCGATCACGCTTGCGGCGGCGATCAAAAAGGCGGCGGCAAATTCCCATAACAACGGCAACGGTTCGCCCGTAACGCCGAAGCCCGAGCGCACACTCCCCGTAAGGAGCAAAGCCGACAAAAACGAGACGGGGAGCGCGGCGGCGAGAATTCCACATGCCTCAAACGCAAGTGCCGCAAAGATCTCGCGCCGCAAAGCCCCCGCCGCACGGTAACTCGATATTAAGCCGCGCCGCGTCTTTAAGAGTATCAAAATCGCAACCACCGTAAACAGAACGGCAAACAACAGCGTAAAGGCGACCGCAACCGAAAACGCCACCGTCACATTTTTCACCGCTATCTCTTTTCCCGAAATGCCGGAGACGTTTGTGACGAGCGCGTTCGCAAAGTCGGGATGGCTCTTTAGCTTTTCGTATAAGGCGTCTCCGTCGCCCGATTTCGCTTTGACAAGCGCGTAATTCCTAAAATAGTTGGCGGGCGTGCCGCCGATAAAGACATTAAACGTAAAATCTGTCTCATAAAATAAATTTCCGCTAAGTATTTTTTCTATATGAAAATCACCCTGAACACCGATTCCAGATAGGGTGACCGTATCACCCTCGCGGCAGTCAAAGCACTTTGCAAAACGATTAGAAACAATGATTCCGTTTTCGGCGAAAAACGGCGGGAGTTCGGGATAGAGTCCCGAAAAATTTTGATAATCACCGACGTAAATATCCACGGCGCGGCTTTCGTACGCCGTCACATCCGCATAGCCCTTGGTTTTTAAAAAATCATATACCTTGAGCGTCCCCTCCCGCTCCGCTTCCTTAAGCGTCCGCACGCTAAAAATATTTGCATCGCGGAACACATCCGCTTCGATCACAATCTCACAAGAGGCGTATTGCGCGGAATTTTTATGCGCAAAATATTCGGTGACAAGCGCGGGAAGGGACAATGCAAAATAGGCGCAAAGTATCGCAAAAACTGCGGAAAGCCAAACAACGCCGACTTTGAACGGCGTTGTTTTTGCGTTTTTAAACGACAATTTGAGCAAATAAACAAAACGGTTCAAAATATCATTCCGTCCTTTATCATGACCCTACGCGATGCAAACGCGGCGCATTCCTCCGAATGCGTCACCAACACTACCGCGCTTTTTTGCTTTTGATTGTATTCCTTTAAGCTCTCCATTACACGCATGCTGTTGGTGCGGTCGAGATTTCCTGTCGGTTCATCGGCAAAAATCACCTTCGGCGAAACCGACAGCGCACGCAAAAGCGCAATACGGCGACGTTCTCCTCCGCTCAACTCGTTCGGAAATCTATCGGCAAAGCGTTCCATACCGAGGCTCTCAAGCAAAAAAAGCGCGTCGGCTTTTTGAGTAGGTTCTCCCCGAAACGCACGCGGCATGAGAATGTTTTCGGCAATTGTGAGGTTCTCCGACAACCTATCGGACTGATAGACAAAGGCGGATTTTTGGCGACAAAATTCATCGGCTTCCGCTCGTTTCAACGCAGATAGCTCCCGTCCAAAAAAGAGAACCCGTCCTACGGTAGGCATTTCCGCGCCGGAAAGGCAATGTAATAGCGTGGTTTTTCCCGCACCCGACTCTCCCGTAACGACCAAAAATTCGCCCTCTCCGACAGACAAAGAAACCCCTTTCAAAATGAACGGAGCGTCTTTTTTTCCGTAGCTTTTGTATAGATTTTCGCATTCAATGATCGGCATATTTTTATCCTTTCAGTCTCGCGGCAAAGTCAATCCAAAGATTGTCCCACTCGCCGCGCACATATTCCGCAAACTCGCCGCTATTATACGAGTCATAGTCAAGACCTCTCAGCCGTTCCTCAGCCCCGTTAAACAACTCTTCAAAAAGCACGGCAAGCTCGCCGTAATCGACGGATGCTAAATTCCCGTCAATATGGATTCCAAAAAGATAGTGCGCAATATGCAGTGTTGCGCGCAAAAGCTCCTCCGTCCCCCCCAATTTGGTACGAAACGACCGAAGCTCGGCAATCATGTCGTTTTTGACGACTTCAAAATCTGAACGGCTCAACCTCACGGACGCCGCCCCCGAAAAATAACTGTCAAACTGCCCGATAACATTACCGAAGCCGCCGCCCTCGACTCCCCCAAAAAGCGATTCTATACCGCCGACAAAATCATTTTTTTCGTCCGCAATATACGCAAGCTCGTTTTTGTATCTCTCACATTCCGCGGAATAAAATTTTTGATAATATTCCTCGTTAGCCGCCGCCGCATCAAGAATTTTTTGACGAAGAGAGAGATGTTGCGTCTCGGAAAGAACTCCCGAATAATATTGGATTTCGAGAGAGAAAAGGTCGAACTCCGTCTTTTCCCGAAGCTCGTCCAAAAACAACGAAAGCGCACTATCCGAATAGGTTTCTATCTTTTCCGAAAAAACCAATTTTGCATATTCCACGATAAACCTTGCGGATTTTTCAGGCGCAATCCAAAGCGACAGATAATCGTCTGAAAAGACGATTGCAAGCCGCAACAACTCCTTTTTTAATTCCTCCCGATCGGTTTCGTTGGCTTTGTAGCTTTTAAAGGCTTGATTAAACAGTTCGGATTTTTTTTTGGCAACGTCAAGCACTAAATTCAGTTCGCCGCGTGTAAAGCCCGCATTCCGAAACCCTTCAAACAGACGTTCCGAAAGAAGCATCGCCGCACCGTAATCGTCGGCGTAATTATAAGGATTGGAATATTCATCCTCCCTTATGTGCAAAAGCGACCTTATTACAGTTTCGGTAAAATCCTCTTTCGTTTCAAAAAGCCCGCCCTTTGGCGACGCGCCGACCGTGACGGTCAAATCCGCTTCGCGGTTTTTGCCGTCTATATAAGCTTTTGCGCGCACCGTTACACATCCCTCGGCGTATGCGATCAAAAGATCTTCTCCTATAAGCCTCGCGCCCTCCGCCGTCGACCCGATCACCGCAAAACGCGTCGGATACTCCCGTCCGTCCGCAGTAAATTTCAAAACCAGCGTATCCCCGGCGCATACGCGGTCGCTCACGAGTCCGAAGGTATAACCGCCATCAGACGGAAAAACCTTTTTACAAGACGCGGAAACAACAACGATAACGAAGAGGAGGAGGACAAGGGCTATATACAATGTTTTTTTCATAGACCCCTTTTACACAGAGTACTTTTCAAATATCTTTTTCTTTTTCAGCCAAACAAACGCCAAATATCCCGCCGCCGCAAGGAGCGCAGTGCCGCCAACGACCGATCCGACGATAATGGCAATCTTTGCGCCGTTATCATCGTCGCCGCCGTCTCCGCCTCCGTCGACAGCCGCCGCATTGACGGTAATCGTTCCACTAAGCGCACCCTCATAATCATTCGGGTAGTTCGGGACAAATCTCCACGAGACGATGTTTTCGCCCTTGACAAGTACCGTTGTCGGCGTCACCCATTCATATATGCCGTCCTCCGCGGAGGATAATGCTATCTTCGAGAGTAAATCTCCCGCCTTTGCCGCCGTGCCGTTTATAATCGGCACGGTGACGGATGCTTTAGCTATTACAAAAGTGATTTCTTTGGAATCGATCAACTCGCCCGTGTAATAAATTTCGAGAGTCAAGACATAGCTTCCGGCGTGTATTGCGCCGGTAAACGCCGACGCGCCCGAAAGCACCTTGACCGTATAGTCTTCGGGATATGTCGCGACAATCGTTTGTACGCTACCGTTATAGGTTGCGGCGAGATTTAGCGTCACAAGGGACGCGTTCGCCACCGCAAACACACGTTCCGCGACCGCGCCCCAAACGTCGTCGTAGAGGGTCGCGCTCTTTATCGTAAATACCGTTCCGCTCACGAGAATCGCGCCCGTATACAGTATCCCGTTTTCACGCGGATCGCTCCCGTTTAAGGTGTAATATATCTCCGCACCGTCGTCCGCGGTCGATAACCCGATATATGAGCCGACAATCAAATACGCACGATCCGTATCGGTTTCGGGTAGAGATAGGTCGCCGCTCGTAAGTTCCGCAGTTACGTTTATGTATAGGACAAATTCCACGCCGTTCTCAAGATAAAACCGAATCGTC
>JAITOQ010000189.1 GCA_031289865.1 Clostridiales bacterium | reverse complement strand
ATTGCCCCGATACCTAAGAAGATAATCGGCGGAAATATCACGAGGTTTACGCCTTGATAGACGTAATATAAAAAGCCGCCTATAGTCGTCGTACCCGCGGGGATCGTATAACTGACGATCTCTCCAAGCTCGTTAAAGATAGGAGTAGCCCCGCCCGTATAACCTATGATATTTCCTATTTCGTCAAAAATAGGTAAAACCTCACCCGGAGTAAGGCTGATCGTCGGCGGCGACATTAAAATATCATGCGCTCCGGGGATATTGATAAGTAACATGCCGAACGCAATCGGCAAAAGGAGAAGCGGCTCAAATTTCTTGACAATGGCAAGATAGACGAGCAGACACGCTATCGCAATCATAATAAAATTGAGATAGAGCGGCTCTTCTGGCGACCCCGCCATAAAGCCCGTGCTTTCCCACAGCTTTGTAAACATTTTTACAATGTAATCCATGTTGTTTTCCTTCCGAAAATTCTTCGCGGCAAATGCGTTTCAACTCTCGTTTTTACGACCGCGAGGACTAATTTCAACGTTTTAGCAACCCTTATTTTATGACCGCGAGAACCTGATTTTGCGCGACGTTTTCGCCTTGTGCGACCGCGAACGTAATGATTCCGTCGGCGGGACTTGCGATGTCGTTTTCCATTTTCATGGCTTCGACGACGACGACGGTCTGACCTTTTTTAACGGCAGAACCGTTAGGAACCTTGAGCCCGATGATCTGACCGGGGAGCGGCGAATTGATCTTTGTCCCGCCCTCGATGTTTACCGCGGGCTTTGGTGCTGCGGCTACGGGCTTCGGCGCGGCTACGGGAGCTGCGACGGGAGCGGGAGCGGCAACGGGTGCTGCGGCTACGGGCGCGGAAATAGGAGCGGACGCTACCGAACCGCCGACCTCTTCGACCTCGACTTCGTATGCTTTACCGTCTACGGTGATGTTAAATTTACGCATAGTGATACCTCTTTATTTTTCTGTATATATTTTTTTTTTCGTGTTTGCGAAGCGTGATGCTTCACCCTTTAATGCAGAATGCAGAATGCAGAATTGAGGACAATAAGTAAGTGTCATTCTGAGCCTGCGAAGAATCTCAAACGATTTCTCTGAATTCTTTTAACTTGTTTGATGCGGGACGATGTGGTCATCGTCCCCTACAAGAGAACGACACCTGCTTTTTTATTAAAATCCGCAATTCTGCATTTTGCATTCTGCATTTTGCATTCTGCATTCTGCATTATCTAAAGTTTTCTGATGTCTCTCACGACAAACTTTGCCTTTGAATAAACTCCGAAGGTCTGTTCGCTTATGAGCGCGACCGCCGCGGTGATTGCGGCGACGATACGCTTTTCTTCTTCCGCGTCCGTATCCTCGGTCGTTTCCGAACTCGTTAGGAGCGGTACGGCGGGAGCTGCTTCTATCGCTTCTTTCTTTTCGCCCGCTATGAGTGCTTCTTTCTTTTTTGAGGCAAAAAGCAAAGCGATTTTTTCTTTGCCTTTTATAAAAATCTTTTCGAGTCTCGGCTCGGCGGCTTTAATGCCCGTGACCACAAAGACCAAAAGCACAAGTACGCAAAAAACCAAAAGCGCGCCTAATATAGCGACTAATACGCCTTGTCCGAACGGGATTTCTTCACCCGCTATCGCAATAATTTTTCCGATCATGACGATATTCCCCCCTATTATTTTGTGAGCATGGTCAAAATGCTCGCAAGGTACGGTCTGATAAGCTGCGGCTCGATGATATTGTCCACATAGCCGTCCTTTGCCGCAATGTACGGATTGGCGGAATCCTCCGCGTATTTTTTATTGAGTTCCTCGCGTTTTGCGACGGGGTCTACGGCTTTTTTCAATTCCTCATCATAGAGGAGAACCGTTGCTGTTTCGGGATTTATCGGAGAAATCACGCTGTCCACGGTCGCAAGCACATAATCATAACCGAGTGCTTTCGACGCAAACGCGCTGTACGCATAGCCGATAGCGTTTCCCGTAATCACCGCAATCTTGCGGTTGTCGGCGAGCGCGATATTCGTGATAAGGTTTGCGGCTTCGCCCGAAAGTCCGTTGAGTTCGCTCTCAAGAGACGGCTCTATACCTTTGCTGTCGACAAAATTTATGAGCGGAATATTAAAGTCGGATATGCTGTAGACAAACCTCGAAATCTTCTTTAAACCGTTTACGGTGATAAACTTGTTGACCGTCGGGTCAAACGCGACAAAAGCCGTCGTAATCCCCGCGATTTTTCCCAAAGCGCACTTGACCTCTTTTGCATAATCCGCATACAATTCAAGGGTCTTGCCGTCGTCCGCAACCGCCGCAAATAGCGACGCATAGTCCGCGGATGTATTGAGGTTCTCCGACGTGCGGTTTAGGTCGTCCGTATAATCCCCCGCCGCGATATAGTCCGCGTCGGGAGGGAGCAAGTCGAGAAGCTCCGTCAATTTTTCTTTAAGCTCCGCACCCGTCTTGTAGACGATAGCCGCGCTGCCGCTCTTTCCCGCCGTATTTTTGACGGTAAGCGCGTCAACCGCAGTCTTTGACGCGGCGGCGACGACGAGAGGCGCGTTGACGGAGATTTTTGCCTTTTCGTCGGCAAAAACAAAATCCGCAAGCGCGGTATAGACGCTCATCAAGCCCACGCAATTTCCTTTAACTACCGCTATATGCGGAACGCTCCCCAAAAGCTCGTTCGCGGCTTTTGAAAACAGCTTTGAATAGCCCTCGCAGACCCCGATTCCCTCGCCGATCCGCGCTCCCGCGGAATCTATAATCGATATGAAAGGTACGCCCGCACGCGCAGCCGCTTCGATATTTTTTGAAATCTTATCAGCCCCCGCACGGCTCAAGCTCCCCGACAGAACCTCCGCGTTTTGAGCGAACAAATAGACGGGGTTGCCGTCGATAGTCGCGTATCCCGTCACAACGCCCTCTCCGAGGGCTTCGGTTCCGTCCAAAAAGTTTTTTCCCGCCAAAAAGACGTCGGTCTCCACAAGACTCTTCGGGTCGACGATTTCGTCGATAAAGCCTCTTATCTTAGAGGACGCTTTTGTCAGCAAGTCTGAATTTTGGTCAAGGATTTTAATTTTTTCCATGAATATAACCTCTTTTTTTGGGTTCTTCTCTGATTTTTGGTTTTCTCTAACCTTTTTTTTGGGATTTTCTCTAAGCTATTTTTAAAAGAACAAAAATTTCAACGCTACTATTATAACCGCTTACCAAAAAAAAATCAAGGAAAACAAACCGCTTTCCGAGATTTTTATTTTGCTTATCTAAAACAACCTCGCGTACAGCCTCAAATAATCCTCTATCGAGAGTATTTCGCCGCGAACGTCTACGGGAAAGCCGCATTCCTTGAGGGCTTCTCCGATTTTTTCTTTCGGAATGCCGAACGACGCGTTCCAATTATTCGAGAGGGTTTTTCTACGCATTGCAAAAGCCGCGGAAATGAGTTTTAAAAAGCGCGTGCGGTCGTCGACGGGATATTTATTCGGTACGACGTCGATACGAAGCACCGCCGAATCCACGTCGGGTACGGGATAAAAGAGATTTCGCCCCACGCTCCTCATAATCCGTGCGTC
>JAITOQ010000168.1 GCA_031289865.1 Clostridiales bacterium | reverse complement strand
ATTCCCGAGAAGAACGCGAATGCCGCGAGCGTCTTTATGATAGGGACGAGGACAGCCGAATTATTGAGGACCTCGGCTTTGTCGATATACCCGTACATGGCGTAGATTGCGGGAAGAATAAAGGCAAACCCTATCCCAAGCGCGGTAGCTATAACGGAGCCGCATTGCGTAATCGCGCCCTCCATGCGGTCTCCCGTCTTGTACTGCTGATAGTCGAACACTTGCGCTCCGACCGCGGGTCCCGTGACGATCTGGACGCTGCTTGCGAGGGTGATAAAAAAGATAAAGCCCAACAAAACCCACCCGTTCGTATTCGCAAAAAAGAACATAGGAAGGGCGCAAACCCCGATAAAAATATTTGAAAGAACGACGAGATTTTTCTTTCCGAATTTCTTAATGAGATACGGCGCGCCCAACATTCCCGGAAGCCACGCGCCGCCGAGCACCAAGACCATAATGCCTTGCGCCCAATCGGATTGAAGCATATATGTACAAATCCAAGCGGTCAAACCCGTGGTATAGAGCTTCGCAAAGCTCAAGACCGACGAGAGATTGCTCAACCAAAAATACTTGTTTTTAGCGCACGCGGAAAAGCCCGCCCTAAGGCTGACCTTTTGGACGTATTTTTTAGACGTAATCGTTCGCTCCTTTGTCCCGAACGCCGTCCAATACCCAAGCGCAAAAAGCAATAAGAGCAAGATAGGAAATATCCAATAAAAAGCCTTCATCGTGTTTATTCCCATGGTCACGTCCTCGCCGTTTCTCACGGTAAACAACACGTTCGCAACGATAGGAAAAATCATCGTCGTAAACGTCGAACCGAGGGAATAGATCGTCGACCCCACCCCCATCAAAAGCTCCCTTTCGGATTGGAGCGGCGATATAACTTGAACCAAGGTAGTAAACGCCAAATTGTAAAAGGAAAGAAAGAGCTGCATGACGTTAAACAAGAGCGTAAAGACTACGAGCATAACGATATGATTTCCTTGAAACATAGGCGTGACAAAAACCAACGCGAGTGCCGAAACGATTATCGGCAGCGGCATCCATATCAAATACGGTCTGAATTTACCGTATTTTGAATTTGTATTATCGACGACCTTTGTGATGAGCGGTGCGCGCAAAATCGTAAAAATACTGCTCACGATCCCTATAAACGTAATCTCAAACACCTTGACGTCGAGAGCCGCCGCTACGTACAGCCCCGCGCTAAGCGTGAGAAAACCCGCCGTAATAATCGCGCCGTACACCCCCATACCGCCTACCGCAAAAGCCGCAAACTCCTTGTACGAAATGTACTTCCCCTCTTTCGGCTTGTTCCAAAAACGGAAAATATCCTTGATTACCTCTACCACCGTTGAAAAAATCGATTGCTTTGCCATATAGAACTCCTTTCTTTTGTCTGCATTCATTATACACGCTAAACACAAAAAAGTAAAGAGGGTTTTTCATTTTATATTCTCAACTTTTAAAATTCCTCCCGAAACACTTGTTGACAACCCTCCCCCTTTGTGATATAATACCATTATAATCTCATTCATATTAAAAAAAAACGGAGGCAACTCTTTATGGCAAAATATATCTGTTCGCTTTGCGGCTATGTATACGACGAAAAAAACGGCGATCCCGACAACGGGATTGCGGCGGGGACGCTTTGGGCGAATGTTCCCGAAGACTATACTTGCCCCCTATGCGGCGCGGGCAAAGGCGAGTTTGACGCGGAATAGTACCGCATTCACTTCCCGCTCACAAAAAACGGGCAAAAAGGCGGCTCAACCGTCGGTTTTTGCCGTCTAAGGAATTAACTACCATGCAAAAACAACTGAAACCATCTCTATATTCCGTCGGCGTGCTCAATCCTAACATGCGCGTCTTTGACGTCATGATGCGGACGGATTACGGCACGTCCTACAACTCCTATATTGTCACGGACAAAAAGACCGCGCTCATCGAAACATGTCATCATAGGTTTTTTGAGGAATACTTAGAGAATATCGAGAGCGTAATCGATCCCGCAAAGATCGACTATATCGTCCTCAACCATACCGAACCGGATCACAGCGGCGCGCTCCGTCTACTCAAGGCGGCATGTCCGAATGCGGAGATTCTCTGTTCGCGTGCGGCGGCGATCTATCTCAAAAATATCGTCAACGACCCCTCGGTTTCTTTCCGCGTCGTGAGCGACGGCGAAAGCGTGTCGTTGGGTTCGCTTGACCTCAAATTTATCTACGCGCCTTTTTTGCATTGGCCCGATACGATGTTCACATACTGCGCGGGACTTGCGACCGTCTTTACTTGCGACTTTTTAGGCGCGCACTATTGCGAACCGAACATGATCGATTCACGCGTGGTCTATCGGACGCGCTACGAGGCGGCGTTTCAAGAATACTACGACGCGATTTTCGCACCCTTTGCGCCGTATGTCCGTGCGGGGCTTAACAAGCTCGCCGCACTTGACTATGATACGGTTTGCGTCAGTCACGGTCCCATCCTCACGGCGGGCGACTTTCTCGTGCCCGCCCTCAAACGCTACGAAAAATGGAGTATAGAACCGCCGAAAACAGCCCTTCTTCTCCCCGTTTTTTATTGCAGCGCGTACGGCTACACAAAACGGCTTGCGCTGACCGCCGTCGATACGGTTAAACAAATCTTTCCGGACGCGGAGTGCCGCGCATACGATATCATCGAAAACGACCTTGACGACCTTGCGCGTATCATGAACGCGTCCGACGGCTTTTTGCTCGGTTCGCCGACGATCAACCGCGACGCCGTTTCTCCCGCGCACGCGCTTCTATCCCGCGTAGACGCTATCAATTCTCAAAAAAAACCCGCCGCGGTATTCGGCTCGTACGGTTGGAGCGGCGAAGCGGTTTCCTCTCTTTCGGGACGTCTCGCCTCTCTCCGCTTAAAACCGACGGGCGAGGGCTTCCGCGCAGTTTTTGCGCCGTCCGACACGGAGCTTGACGGCATGAGAGAGTTTGTTAAAGAATTTTGTAAAATGCTTTCTTAATGCAGAATGCAAAATGCTTGTTTAATGCAAAATGCAAAATGCAGAATTGCGGAATAAAAGAAAAGCCGGCGTCATTCTGAGCAAAGCGAAGAATCTCAAACGATTTCTCCGAACTACATCTCTAAATATCCGCAATTCTGCATTCTGCATTCTGCATTCTGCATTAAAAAATCCTCACCTATTACTTATAAAGGTAAAACCCATGATTACTCAAACCACATACAAAAACTTCGGCAACTGCGTCGAATTCAACAACGGAAAAATCAAAGCCCTCGTCACGACGGATATCGGGCCGCGTATCATTTTTTACGGTACGGCGGGCGGCAAAAACATTTTTTTTGAGGATACGGAGCGCGCCGTGTCAAACGGCGGCGGGTATTTTGACAAGACCTTTCGGACGGGCGAACGGTGGAATATCTACGGCGGTCACAGGCTTTGGAAGTCCCCCGAAGAGGACGCGACCTATGTCCCCGACAACTATCCCGTCGAATATTCGGTCGAAAAAAATTTCGCCGAATTTCTACAGCCTATACAGCCGAATACGCGTTTGCGGTTCGGTATGCGCGTGGAAATGTCGGAGAGCGGCGGCTTGACCGTCACACACACGGTGACAAATTTCGGCTCCTATACCGTCAATCTTTCGGTTTGGGCAATCACCGTCCTCAAAGCGGGCGGCAAGGCGACTTTCCCCCTCAATACGAACGATACGGGCTTTTTACCCAACAATTTCATCTCCTATTGGCCGTACAACGACCTAAACGACTCGCGCCTTTTGCGTGACGAAGCAAAAAAAGCCCTCGTCCTATCCCAAGACCCGAATGCGGCACGCGCCTTTAAAATCGGACTTCTCCTAAAAAAAGGCGAAGCGTCCTATACCGCGGACGGCATGACCTTCGCCAAAAAATTCGGCTACCGAAACGGCGCGGTCTATCCCGACAACGGCTGCAATTTTGAAGCCTACACAAGCAACCTTATTCTCGAAATGGAAGGGCTTAGTCCCGTCTATGCCGTCGAACCGAATACTTCGGTAACTCATGTTGAAAAGTTTGAACTAACTTTTTAAGTTGAAAATTGAAAGTTGAAAGTTGCGGATTTTTTAATGCAGAATGCAAAATGCAAAATGCAGAATTGCGGATAAAAAGGAGATGTCCCATTGTAGGGACAAACACCTCTAAATATCCTTACTTTTCAACTTTCAACTTTCAACTTTCAACTTAAAAAAGCATGTGTCATTCTGAGCTTGCGAAGAATCTAAAACGAGTCCCGAATCACACCTCTAAATATCATTACTTTTCAACTCTCAACTCTCAACTTTCAACTTTAAAAAAACGCTATACCGCCAAAAAAAGGAATTCTAAAAAATGAACATCGACTCCGCATTCAAACCCATTTACGAATACTACACCGACTTTCTCAAAAAAGTCGAGAAGTCAAAGCAATCCGCTCCCCTCCTCATCGCTCTCGAACGGAACGACGGTTTTGTCTACCGTTTCGACACCGCGGTCTACGAGGACGGCGTACACGACATCGAAAATTCGACGTTCACGGAACGCTTGATAAAGACTTTGCTTTGGATCGTTGGCGGCTACAAGATATATCTCCACGCGCCCGCAACGCTGTTTACGCGCATGAAAAAAGCCTTTGCGGCGGGCGGCAAGCGCGAGTTTGACGCGGCGTTTATGGCGCGGATTTATGAAAACCCTTTTACCGTGGTTTACCGCTCCGCGCTCGATATGCCCGACGCTTTAGAGAGCGGAATATCCCTCGGCGGCAACTACAACGGCTGCCGTATCGGGTTTGACGCTGGCGGGAGCGACCGCAAGGTTTCCGCCGTCCTAAACGGAAACGTGGTATTCTCCGAAGAAACCGTTTGGAACCCGAAGACCACAAACGACTACCGCTATCACTACGACGGGATTTTAGATTCGATAAAAAAAGCCGCCGCATATCTGCCGCGTGTCGACTGTATCGGCGTAAGTTCGGCGGGGGTCTACGTCAACAACCGCACCATGACCGCCTCACTGTTTAAAAAGGTTCAGGACGAAAAGCCCGAAGATTTTGAGGCGCATATAAAGAATATCTATATCGACATAGCAAAGGTATTTAATACAAAAGTCGAGGTTGCCAACGACGGCGACGTCGCCGCGCTTGCGGGAGCTATAGACCTAAACGACAACCGCGTACTCGGTATAGCTATGGGTACGAGCGAGGCGGGCGGCTACATAGACGAAAACGGAAATATCAAGGGTTGGTTAAACGAGCTTGCATTCGTCCCCGTCGACCTTCAAAAGGACGGCGCGGTCTGTGAATGGAGCGGCGACAAGGGTTGCGGCGTCAAGTATTTTTCTCAAGACGCGGTCATTCGGCTTGCGGAGGGCGCAAAGATCAAGCTTGACCCAAAAGCCGTCACCCCAGCGCAAAAGCTGAAATATATACAAGAACGCTACCACTCCGACCCAAAGATTGAAAAAATCTTTGAGGATATCGGCGAATACTTCGGTTGGTCTATACTTTGGTACGGGCTGTTTTACGATATCAAATACGTTCTCCTCTTAGGACGCGTATCGAGCGGCCCCGGAGGTAACGTCATTCGCAAAAAAGCCGGCGAAATCCTCGCCGCCCACAAAAAAAGCGTCATTATAGAGCTTCCAGACGAAAGCAACCGCCGCGTCGGTCAAGCCATCGCCGCCGCAAGCCTCCCACGGGCAACGTGACGTTGCATTCAAATTCGCAACGGACGAAGTATAGAAGCGTTTCATAAGAGCCCGTTCACCGATTTTTTAATGCAAAATGCAAAATGCAGAATGCAGAATTGCGGATTAAAAGAAAAGTCGATAATCCTCTCGTAGTGGACGATGACCACATCGTCCAACACCGAATAAAAAAAAGGCAACGTCATTCTCTCGTAATAAAAAAAGCCGTTGTCATTCTGAGTTTGCGAAGAATCTAAAACGATTTCTCCGAATCACATCTATTATAATCCTCACTTATTACCTATTACTTATTACTTGTTACCTAAAAAACCTAAAGCGAAGCGACACCTCAACTTTCAACTCTCAACTAAAAAAAGGAGCTACACATGACATTCACAAATCATTCCGCGGAGGTCTATATCCCCGACACCGCAAAAAAGGGCAAAACCGTTTACATGGCGATTTCCGCGCATCAAGACGACATAGAGATCATGGCGGGCGACGGCATTCTCAAGAGTTTCAACGACAAAAACGCTTCCTTTGTCGCGGTCGTGACGACCGACGGCGCGGGTTCGGCACGCGACGGGATATACAAGGACTACACCGACGAAGACA
>JAITOQ010000126.1 GCA_031289865.1 Clostridiales bacterium | reverse complement strand
AAATTCTTCTTGAGTATGCAAAAAACGACCGTGAGATAAAAGCGGATTTGCGGCTGAGATTGGGAAACTTAAAGGACGTTGCGGAATCCGCGAGAAAGTTAATACGCGTAGACTTGCGTAAATATACTAAGAGCGGCTTTATTGATTATCACGATATGCGGCATGCGGTAGAGGGTATGTATAAAGTTTTAAATATGGTTTGCGGCGGCGCGTATGACGCGGTCATGCGAATTCGTTTATGTGTCGTAGTGTTGGAGGAAATAACGGGGATTTTAGGCAGCTGCGACGATAGCAACGGTGAGGTGTGCGATATCATTTACAGTGCGACAAATCGAATAAGTAAAACGATTGAAGAAAATTCCGAAAGGGTCGAGATATTCGACATTGTTTTTAATCATGCTTGTGCGGGGTTTTATGACAATTGGATCGATTGGCGGTTAGACCTCTTAACGACATTGGTTCCGTTGTGCGGAAACGCTGATTTGCGTAAAAAATTGACGGCTTATTTATCTTGTGGTTTGGAATGCGGCGACGGGGATGCGGAAAATATTCTATATGCAATTATCAAACGGTTTGACGGAGAGTGCGCGGGGGAGACCTATGTCAACTCTCATTTATACAATCGCAGCTTTCGCAAAACGGCAATAGAAACGGCGATGAGCCGCGAACAATATGAGCTTGCGCTTTCGTTATGCACGGACGGAGAAAAAGCAGATAAAAACAACGGAAATCTCATTATTTGGAAGGAGTACCGATATAAGATTTACGAAAAACAAGGTATGCGTGAAGGAATGCGCGAGTTGGGGAGAGAATTTGTACTGATCGGCAAGTATGACATTGGCTTTGACTATTTTAAAAAGCTAAAACCGCTTTATTCTGCCGAGGAGTGGGATACAGTCCGTGATTCCCTTATATCGGCTATAGAAAATGCACCGAAAGGTCCTTATTCATACGGTTTTTATTCACATAGAGATATGTATATAAAGATATTGATTCATGAAAAGCTGAAAGAGAATCTGCTTATTTACTGTCAAAAAAATCCACGCGACTTAGAAGACTTATATCGGAATTTGCTACCGGATTACAAAAACGAAATCTCTCAAATATTTGAGCCGTATATATTTTCACAAGCCGAGCAAGCGTCTGACAGAAGCTCATATCAAAAGGTTTGTATAACAATCCAACATTCGGCAAAGGCTTGCGGAATAGAATTCGCCAAGCCTATCATTCAAACCTTATACGAAAAATATCGCAAAAAACCGGCGTTTTTAGACGAACTTTCACAAGCTTTGAAATGAAACATATATTTTAAAACGTAAAAAATCAGTCAATTACGCTAAATCGGTTGACTCGACACGGCAAAATATTATATAATCTTATACGGCGATCAAAAAGCGTTTGATTTTACAAAGAACCCAAACACCTTTTTGTGCCTAATGGAGAGTTGGCAGAGCGGTCGAATGCGGCGGTCTTGAAAACCGTTTTAGTGCAAGCTAACCGGGGTTCGAATCCCTGACTCTCCGCCATATAGCGGCGAATGCGAACTTGACCCGATGTTTTTTGTCGGAGAAGCATTCGCATTTGTGTTTTTACTTAAAAAGCATGAAAGGAGGTGTGTTTTATTGACCCATGCATATTCCATTCAAATGGAGATCGCCGGTGATACGGCGATGTGGACGCGCCCCGATACGGGCGACAGCCCCGTTAGTTACCTTGCGCCTACATATTCGGCGGTAAAGGCGATATTCGAGTCCGTTTTGTGGGGACCGGCGGTGGAGATTGTTCCTATAAAAGCGGAAATTTGCGCACCAGTGCAGTTTCACGCATACCATACCAATTACGGAGGACCTTTGCGAAAATCCGATAATATCAAAGACGGCAATAGTTATCAATTAAGTGCTACCGTCCTTGTTAATGTGTGCTATCGGCTGTATGCCGAAGTTGTGCCGTATCATCGGAAAGATAGGTTGCCTCAAAAAGCACTAGACTGGGATGCGGCGACGACATCGCCGGGTCACGCATATCAAGAAATATTCAATCGTCGTCTGCTACGGGGGCAGTGTTATTCTGTGCCGAGTTTAGGTTGGCATGAGTTTACGCCGTCATATTTTGGAGAATTTCGCAAAGATACCCGGGTTATCGAAGATTTGCCGACGGCAATGATTCCGTCAATGCTGCGACAAGTATTCTCGAAGGGCTATAATTCCGAGGTCGCATATCTCTACGACACAGATGTGGAAATTGTAAAAGGAGTCTTAATCTACCGCAAAGGAGAATGGCCGTGCTAAACGAACTGCATAAACTTTCGGTAACTCTGACGGAAAACAATATTACACAACAAGAGTGGCATCGCGAGTACAAGCCGCTTCCATCCGGCGACTGCTACCGCTTGTGGCTCGGTAATGACGGAACGGTAAAAGATGTTGAGTTAATGGATAAGTCACTTGTTGCACTTTGCCGCAAGTACGGGAACAATCATCGGCTTTTCCCTGCATTCAACATCGCACCATTGTACCGTGTCACATCTGATGCGGGAAAAAAATACTATGATTCGCTTGTTAAGGGAAAAGAACTGCTTGATATCGAACGATTGAAATCAATCTGTATCCAAGACAATTGGGGCAGCAAGGTACTCAAAAAGATAAACGATTGTCTGCATACTCAAATACCAGATATGCTTGAAGACAATGTTGTTTCTGTGCTTATGTGTATAGCAAAAGAAATGGATAGCACAGTACTGAGAACTTCACTCGAAACTTGTGTATTGGAACTATTGTACAGAGATGTCAAGACGTATTTGCCGGTACTCATTTTTAAGGGTAATGCAGATAAGCGACCGGAAGACGACGTGGGTTCGTTGTCTATTATGCTTGACGTATCAGACTGGGGGCGTTACGGCAATCCTATAGCGAGTGAGGCAACAACAAAACAAATAAACGAGCGGTTAACGGTAAGCGCAAGAAACGCCGCAGAAACCGCAACTTATGATAAGTACGATGCATTCGGTACGCCGTACGGCGACATCGGCGAACCTATGCCGTCGGTAAAGTTGCCGACGTTTAGTGTGATATTGCGGTCAATGTCTGAGCAACAAGGCTGTCAGTACCGTTACGGTAATATAGCGGATCGTTCATTTCCGATTTCAAGTGAGAACAGAAACGCGACAAAGACTTCGTTAGAATGGATTGCGCGACCTGAAAACGAGTATGTTACATGGCGAAAGATAGACAAAGATGCCAGGTTGTTTGTATATCCCGATAAATTGCCCGAAATCAAGCCGAAGTTCGCGGGAGTATTCAGCGGTAGTAAATCAAGCGAAAGCAACGATTCGCGCTTTAAAGCGGTAGCAAAGAGGTTCATTGAGATATTAAACGGGTTACCGCCCGATCAAAAGCCGAAGAATATTCAAGTGTTTGTATTGCAACAAATTCAGCCCGCTGTGTCACAACGTGCAAAAGTAGTATACACCCGTAACCTTACAGTCGACGGGCTAATTGATGCAGTGGAAAAGTGGAGTAACGGTTGCGAAAATTTGCCGAACATAGCGCAAGTTGAGTCGATTATACCGTTCCCGTTGGGCATATCAAAGTTTGCAAACAAAGTATGGAAGCAAGACGGCACACGCGCAGACGGTAAGACCGGCGTTAAGCTGATGCAATATTATCAAGGTATGGAATTGATGCTTGATTTGCCGCAGCCCCAGATATTTCGTATTCTGCACGGTGTTATGGCTCACTCATTGGGATTGATACTATTTGTCGGGAACAAGCTACCGCGAGTCAAAGAAACGATCAATGACGCGCTCAAAGAGGAAGTCGGCGGACTGTTCTCTTTAATGGGGTTGTTGCTGTATAAAATAGGTGTCATAAAGGAGGACTATATGCAAGAAACGGCATACTTAATCGGTCAAATACTGAAAATATCCGATGAATTACATACGCTATATTGCGAAATTAAGCGTGACGGTGATGTACCGCCGCAATTAGCGGGTAATTCAGTGTTTGTAACGGCATCGGAAACGCCGATACAAGCATTGGCACTGCTATGTACACGAATGAATCCGTACATATCGTGGGCGAAACAGTATAGGACGCAGAAACAAGATAAGCCACAAGAGCAAGACAATGCTCAGAAGCCGAACAAGAGCAACCTTGTGGCATGGTATTTGCGACAATACGAAGTGATTGCTACCAAGCTTCGGTCAAAGCTGACGGAAGATTTTCTCTTTCATGACTTAGAAAAGGCGCAGTTGTTTATCGGTTACCTTGCGGAACTGCCAAAATTCGATCATAAACAAACTACAGAACAGGAGGATATACAAAATGAGCAACGAGATTAAACGAGTCACCGGTTTACTGGTAATCGAAGTAGTAAACTCGAATCCGAACGGTGACCCCGATCGTGAGAGTGAACCGCGTCAACGTCCTAATGGATGCGGCGAGATTTCGCCGGTGTCATTTAAACGCAAATTGCGCGACTTGCTGGAAGATGCGGATAGTCCGTTCTTTAAGAGTTTGCCGAAAAAATATTCGGAAAAGCCCGACCGATATCGTATACTGGAATCACGCGGGCGGGAACGTACGGAAATTACGAAAGAAATGGGCGATACCAAAAAATTTGATCAGTCTAAATTTTTAAACAGCGATTTTGTCAAAAAATATTGGGATGCGCGTGTGTTCGGAAATACGTTTCTTGAAGGGGGCGCGGCGAAAGGCTTCATAAAGACGGGCATTGTGCAGTTCGGGGTAGGTGTATCCATAGCACCGATTTCTATTGTTCGCCATACAAATACGAACAAGGCGGGGGTACAAGAGGGGAAAAGTGCGGGCATGGCACCGCTTGCTTTTCGTATCGTCCAACACGGCGTGTATGTTATGCCGTTTTTTGTGAACCCAAACTATGCCGCTAAATCGGGTTGTACGGAGGACGATATTGAGCTGCTAAAATTGCTCATTCCGCAAGCGTATGACCTCAATCGTTCGGCAATACGTCCCGATGTACGTATTCGTCATGCTTGGTATATCGAACATAAAAACGTGTTGGGCAGTTGCCCCGATTATTTGCTGATTGAAGCACTTACACCTAAATGCAAAGACAATACGGACAAGCCGTCCGCATGGTCAGACTATGATGACAAGACTGCCTTGCCTACCTCTTTGAGTGAACGAGTGGACAGCGTGGTTGACTTAATGACAATATGATAGATTATTTTGCGCATAGTCCAAAGGGAGATAAGCCTGCGCAAACATACGAGGAACATATAAACGGAGTATTGAAGCTGGTCAGATGCTATGCATCTGATGCAGCCCGATACTCCGTTGTTGATAACGGGTTGATGGCACATACCGCGGAAACGGCGGCGGTCTACCACGACTTGGGCAAACTGGATAGCGAGAATCAGTTTGTGTTGTCCGGACGTAAGTCGGCAAAGTCTCTGCCGCTAAATCACACGGACGCGGGTGCGGCGTATTTGTTGAACGATGAGCACACATCGGTACTTGCGGCTGTTGCGGTTGCATCACACCATATCGGATTGCCTGATTTTGTCGGGGAGAGTATCCGCGAGGATAATGCGTTTAGAGATGACAAGATAAAGGCGATCATCGATGCGGCGTTGCCGATGTATGCGCAAATACATGATGGTATTATCAAAACGCAAATGACGGCGGAAAACGCAATGCCGAAAGGTGATAAACCCGTATTTTTTAGGGTTCTGTTGTCATGCCTAACGGATGCCGACCATACGGACACGGCAATACATTACGGCAAATATCCCGACAATGAGTCGCATATTGCGCTCAAAGCAAAAGAACGTCTTGCGGCATTGGACGCGTATGTTGCGAATCTCGGGAATGCAAACGGGGAGCGTGATCAATTACGCGGTAAAATATATGCGGCATGTAAGAACGCCGAAGTAAAAGAGAATATCGTTTCGTGCGACAGTCCGGTTGGTTCGGGTAAAACAACCGCTGTAATGGCCAATTTACTTGCTCAAGCACAAAAACGCGGATTGCGTCGTATTTTTGTGGTGTTGCCGTTTACAAACATCATAAAGCAATCGGTTGAGGTTTATCGTAAGGCTTTGGTTTTGCCCGGCGAAAATCCGAACAACGTGGTCGCAGAACTCCACCATAATGCTGATTTTGAAAGCGAGGATATTCGCCATCTTACCGCATTATGGCGCGCTCCGATTGTTGTTACGACGGCTGTCGCTTTTTTTGAAACACTTTCATCGAATTCGCCTTCAACTTTGCGTCGTTTACATGAGTTGCCGGGTAGTGCAATTTTTATAGATGAAGCCCATGCTGCGCTACCCGCAAGGTTGCTTCCGGTCGCGTGGAGTTGGATAAACACATTTGCAAACGAATGGTCGTGTTATTGGGCATTGGCATCGGGCTCGTTAACCCGATTTTGGAAAATTAAAGAGATATCCGGCATGGCTCCGCATGTGCCTGAAATCGTCGACGAATCCCTACGAGTGTCACTTGGCGGCTATGAACGCAACCGAATCACCTATACGCATGATCTTTTACCGAAGAGTATCAATGATTTGGCGGATCAGATTCGACAATCGTCGGGACCGCGTTTGGTTATCTTAAACACCGTGCAGAGCGCGTCGGTTGCCGCAAAGTTTTTTCTTGATACGTTCGGGGAGGGTAGCGTTGAACATCTATCGACTGCGCTCACTCCCGACGACAGAGCGACAACGCTGAAACGCGTAAAAAAGCGGCTTAAATTAAAACGGGATAAGGACTGGACGCTTGTTGCAACTTCATGCGTAGAAGCCGGAGTTGACTTGTCTTTTTGTACGGGCTTTCGTGAGCTTGGTTCGCTCACGTCGTTATTACAAGCATCCGGTCGGATAAATCGTAACGGCGAGTATGGTGTGTCCGAAATGCACACATTCTGCCTTGCGGAAAATGAGATGCTGAAATCCAATCCCAGAATTAAAAACGCCGCAACGGTTCTGCGCGAATATTTGGAGAGAGGGGTTACTATCGAGCCGTCACTTGTTACGGATGCCATTGAAAAAGAAATAAAATTGTATGGCATAGCCTCTATCGGCAAGAAACTTATAGACAAAGAAAAGGAACAAAACTATCCTTTTGTAAACGACAACTTCAAGGTGATCGACAATAATACGCGCCTTGCTGTGGTTGATGAGATTATAGCCGACAAAATACGCAGCGGACACATCAATTGGCGAGAGTTGCAGCAAAATTCTGTGCAAATAGCACATTATAAATTGAGTGAACTCCGTATACCGCAGATTGCCGACGGCATTTATTCATGGAATTTGAGCTACGATAAATTTATTGGGTATATGTCGGGTGTGATAGATGTAAAAAAATATAAGGAAATTCCGATTATATAGCGCGGAGTAGGGTCAATAATGGAAATCAAAAAATATATTTCTAAAGATTGCGAGGCTCTTGAACAGCCGGTAAAAATAACTATCGTACCGTACGAGCGGAAGTATCGTGACGATATGCTGTTTTGTTATCTTTCGGCGAAGGACGCAATCGGTAGGCAATATGCTCCCGATAAGTGGATAAAGCCTAACCTAAGAGAGGATTTACTTGATATTGAGGGGACTTATATCAAGCGCGGAGATGTTTTTTATCTCGCGATTGACGAACACGACCGCGTCGTCGGAACAATTGGGACACAGACTATTTCGGCGACCGATTTATGGCTGAAACGTCTGTTTGTAAAACCCGAGTTGAAAGGCAAAGGCATTGGCAGTAAGCTGCTTTCTGCCGTCGAAAAGTACGCCGTAGGTAAAGGCATAATCACGCTACATACGCGTTTTGCGGATTGGTATGTCGAGGCGGCAAGATTTTATCCGAAGAAAGGCTTTGTTGAGGTTGAGCTCGACGGTAATTTGCGACACATGGTGAAACGACTGCTGCCTAATATAACTGTGAAGTAGCGGGATACTTTCTCCGAACTCTGACAATTCTGACTAAACATTAACTGGAAATAGGCATTATCATATTAAACTTGACAACAACTGTAGAAAACGATATTACTTTGTAAGCGATATAAACGTCAAACTCGGTGGGAGGGTTATAAAAAATGTCTATCGACATAATTTCGGAGCTGCTCAAATGCGGTGCGGATATAGTCGGGGTAGGTGACCTTTGTGAGCTGCCGTCTGATGTTCGCGGGGGGCTGCCTATCGGGATCAGCGTTGCGGTGAAGTATCCTAAAGAGGTGATTAGAGCCATTGCGGACTTGCCGACACTTGAATATTTTGAGTGGTATAATACTCTGAACAAAAAACTTGACGCGCTTGTTATGCGCGGAGAGGAATTGCTGCGATCGTGCGGATTTCGCGCCGTAGCGCAAACGAGGGAGCGCGTTAAAATGGGCGACGGCGAAAGCCATACGGTTTTGCCGCAAAAAACCGTTGCGACACGCGCCGGAATCGGGTGGATCGGCAAATGCGCGTTGCTTGTCACGCCCGAATTCGGCTCGATGGTTCGGCTGTCGAGTATTCTGACGGATGCGCCGTTAAAGTGCGCCGTTCCGATAAACATGTCTAAATGCGGCGAATGTACCTCGTGTCAAACCGCTTGCCCCGCGGGAGCGGTTTCGGGTAAGCTTTGGAGCGTCGGGCTAAAGCGCGAGGAGCTTTTTGACGCCGACGCTTGCAGAAAAACCGCCCGTGAACGGGCGAAGCGCGGATTCGGCGGTAGCGAAACGATATGCGGAAAATGTATCGAGGTTTGCGAGTATACCAAACGCTATTTGAATAGTTCGGATTGAATTTTGCGGAATAAAAACGGTGAAAAGGTGACGGATACCTATATTTTTTTAAAAAAATATCATATTAAACTTGACAATAACTGTAGAATGTAGTATTATTTTATTGGGAAATGATTATAATAGAAAAAGGAGAGAAAGCTATGGAAGTTGTACAAAGACTAAAAGCGGTATACGGTGTAAATACCCCTATATTTCTTGACGAAATTAAGACGGCGGTTAAGGGTTATTCCGTGCCGTATATTTTTCAAAGCATTAGAGAGGCTGTAGAGAAAGGCGAGCTTATTCGGTATGATGATTCGATATATTACATTCCCACCGAAACGATTTTCGGCAAGTCCGCAATAAATTCTTATGACGTAATTGAAAAGAAATATATTAAAGACAAAGGGAAAACCTTTGGCTTCTATAGCGGTTGGATATTTTTAAATGCAATCGGCGGAACAGCGCAAGTCCCCAACATTCTCGAAGTTGTGACAAACAAGGAAACGATGAGAGTTCGCGAAGCGCGGCTTGGCGGCAAAGAGATCATTTTAAGAAAGCCGAAATGTACGGTAAACAGCGAAAATCAAAAACCGTTGCAAATGCTCGAAGTAGCAAATAAGTTTGAGATAGACAAGTATATCAAGCGTGCGCTCTTAAACTATGCAAAAGCAAATAAAATTACGGCAAAAGACCTCTTGAAATACGTTGAATTTTATCCCGCAAAAGTAGCGAAAAACATGAGTGGGGTGTTGTATGAACTTGCATAAGAATAAAGAAGTGTTTGAAGAAATAATTTTCCAAATGGTAAAAGAGAAGAAAATCAATGAAAGCATGGTCGAAAAAGATTATTATGTCACCATGTTTTTGAAAACCCTTTCGGAGAAACTTCCGAATATGATTTTCAAGGGCGGCACGTCGCTCTCTAAATGTTACGGGGTAATAAAGCGTTTTTCCGAAGATATAGATATCACTTTGGAATACAAGGATAGGTTGACGGAAGGACAGCGCAGAGGTATAAAACAAGCCGTTGTCGATTCGGCGACAGAACTCGGATTTGAAATCATAAACTTGGAAAAGACCCGAAGCCGAAGGGATTTTAACAGATATGAGATTGATTATCCGGCAAATTTTCTACTTGCAGACTTGAAACAGTTTGTCTTAGTTGAAACGTCTGTAAGCGTACGTTCTTTTCCGAGCGAAATAAAAACGGCAAAAAGTCTTATACAAGAGTTTTTAGAGGAAAAGAATTTACAAAGGATTGCCGAACAATATGATTTAAGGGCTTTTACAATCCGCACGCAAAGTTTGGATAGGACGCTGATTGACAAGCTGTTTGCGCTTGGGGATTACTATATTCAAGATAAAGTTGCGGGACATTCGAGGCATATATATGATATTTACAAACTATTTCCGCTTGTCAAAATCGACGATAACTTTTTGAGCCTCGTCAAAGAAGTTCGCGAAGTGAGAAAAACAAGTCAATATTGCTATTCGGCGCAAGAGGGCGTAGATGTGAAAAAGCTGCTAACCGAAATTGCCGATAAAGACGTTTATAAAAAGGATTACGAAGAGAATACGCAGACCTTGCTTTTTGAAAAGGTTACTTATGCCGAAACAAAAAAAGCGTTATCGGAAATCATAACGCTGGTGCAATTTTGACGGCGCAGTCACATTTTTAAAACATAAAAGCCCTCTATCGCTGTGCGTTAAGGGGTGTTATTTTTAGACTAAAGAGCCGTTTAACGGCTCTTTTTTTGTTTTTAATTTTTTTGGGGGGAGAGGTTCAATGCTCTTTTGTTTTGATGTTTTTTACATTGACTCCGATCAAGCCTAATTTAACAAAAAGTTTTTTGAAATTTTCCACAGTTTCTTTAGAAGGTTGTAGTTCGTTTTCAATTACTTTATCGTGAAATTGTTTTGCGGCAAGTGTCTTGTCATTTGGCAAATTCTCTTTATCAACAAGAGACACTAATGACTCAATACTTTCTCCATGTTCTTTCATGTCTATTTTATTAGCCGTTTTACAATTAACACAAAAAACATCTACACCTTCTTTTAATTCGAGTTTTTTGAGCCGTTCTAATTCATCCCACCCTGCCTTATCATAATCAATAACAACTTTAAAGTGGCAACCCCAGCCAATTAGAATAGTGGCAATATCGTGTATATTACCTGCTCCTATTGATGGAAGAATAAAAGGTAATTCATCTTTTTTTATATCAAAATTTTTTAACATTGCTTTGATATATAAATAATCGGTTATTCCCTCTGTGATTATATTAAGTCTATTTAGATCCGGATTCAACTTGCAGAAGTTTGCGCCAATCGCTTTAATTAATGGAGACAACGCGTCTTTTTTTGAGGAATCATGCAAATCATCATAATGATTATTGTAAATCAAAGTATTTCCTTGAAATTTTTCAATTAATCTTATATTTTTTAAACATTCTGTGTCGATCATGTATGGAGAATGTGTTGTATATATAATTTGTTTATTTTTCGCACAAAGATCTTTAAAAAAATTCATAAGTTCTTCTTGCGCATTTATATGTAGATATACTCCTGGTTCATCAATTAAAATCACCACATTGTTATTTAATATGTTTTCAGCCAGCAATGATATAAATAAGTTAAAATACCATTTCAAGCCATTGCTTCTTTCCGAATAATTAAATATAGTATCTTCTGATTCAACTTGAAAAAGGATTAGTCCACTATCAAATACAAGTTTGACATCTATTTTTTCTTGAGTGTAAAATTGAGAGAATTCTTTATTGACTTTTTCTTCAAACAACTTAAGGATATTGTTCCTATTTTGACTTACAGTCGGATCGGTAGCGAGTTCCATCGCGCTTAGTAAATCAACTTCTTTTATATCAAGATATTTAAACAATTTTATAATCGGAATTGAAGAGGTGTTGTTTTTATACTCTCTTTTTATCTCCTCTTTTGAATAATTATCTTTTATACCTTTGTCGTTGTAAAGATAAAAACGAGGAAAAAGATTATAATAATCAGATATTTCTTTTATTAGGCATTCAATTGTTGAATTTAAAGATTCGTTTTTTTCTTCCGTAAGCGTCGCTAAATTGAAAAATCTAGGAATTTCACTTATAAGCTGATTATAATTAAAGAATATTTTTTTGTCTAAATTTTGCAAACTCGCCATACAAGTATTAAATGCTGTTATAAAGTTTTGATGAACGTTGCTTTTCAATGTAGATAAAAGCTCTATAGAGATTTTCAACTTGTTATTTCTTTGAATAGCAGAAGATAAACCACCACTAAAACACACATCGTCTACATTAAATGTAAAAAACGTTGTTTCGTTAATATCTATAGATTCCCCATTAACAAATTCAGTTTCGACACGAAAATTAATTGCATCGTTAAGCTTTCTGTTTTTATTAAGTGTACTGAATTTTTCTTTTTCAATTTGTTTTAAATTCAGACTGTTCATCGCATTGAGAATATTGCTTTTACCAGACTCGTTTTTTCCTAACAATACTGTTACATCTTTTTCAATTTGGATACGGTTTTTTTGATTGCCTAAAGATTTAAAATTGTAAATTGTTGCATTTTTAACGACCATTTGCATACTTTATACCCACTCGTTAAACCTTTTAATAATATGTTATTTATAAATAATATTATAGCATATTTTAGGAGACAAATCAAACTAAAATGACAAGTACTTTTTAATATAGGTAAAAATTTATTTTGATTATTTTTTCGTGGTAAAACATGCAAATAAAAGAGGTTTTCGTCTGGTCGGAATAAAAAGACCCCACCGAGTAAAACTCAATGAGGTCAAAAAAGGGAAGAGAGAGGGCAAATTAAATTCTGAACAAGATGTCAGAATAGGTAGGGAACGGCCAATATTCGACGGAGACGACGGTTTCGAGGTCGTCGGCGGCGGTGCGAACCGCGCTCATTGCGTCGATGACGGTTTTGGAGTAGAAGTTGGATTTTTCGGAGGTATCGTCGATACCTTTTGCTTTTGCTATCGCCTTGTCGAGCTTCGCGACGGCGGATTGGAGGGCGTCCTTTTGCGCGCTTAGCTTTGCGAGGGCGTCTATATCCGTTTCTACGTTTAAGCCGAGCTTTTGACGGCGAAGGGTGGATTCCGCAACGACGTCGAGGTATTTATATACCGCCGGTATGATTTGTTTTTTCGCAATGTCAAGGGTGGTGAGGGCTTCGATATTGATGACCTTCCAATACCCCTCGAGGAGGATTTCATGACGGCTGTGGACTTCCTTTTCCGTGAGGATTCCGTGCGCGGTAAAGAGGTCGATATTCTTTTGGCTGACAAAATAAGGGAGGGCTTCGACGGTATTTTTGAGGTTGAGAAGTCCGCGTCTTTTAGCCTCCGCCGTCCATTCGTCGGAATAGTTGTTGCCGTTAAAGATGATTTGTTTGTTTTCCTTGACGACCTTGCGAATGATTTCCGCAATGGTCTTTTCAAAATCCTTCGCTTTTTCGAGGACGTCCGCAAACTGGCGGAGTTCTTCGGCGACGATAGTATTCAGTACGAAGTTAGGACCGGAGATAGATTGCGACGAGCCGAGCATACGGAATTCAAACTTGTTGCCCGTAAAGGCGAAAGGCGAGGTGCGGTTTCTGTCCGTGTTGTCCTTGATAAATTCGGGAATGAAAGACACGTTGCTCTTCATTTTTTCTTGCGCCTTTGAGGTATAGTCCTTTGACGCTTCGATAGATTCGAGGACGTTTGTCAATTCCGACCCCAAGTAGACCGAAATGATAGCGGGCGGGGCTTCGTTCGCGCCTAAGCGGTGGTCGTTTGCCGCGCTTGCCGCCGATACGCGGAGAAGATCCTGATATTCGTTGACCGCCTTGATGATCGCGGCGAGGAATAGGAGAAAACGCGGATTGCTCTCAGGAGTTTTGCCCGGTTCGAGGAGATTTTCGCCCGTATCCGTCGCAATCGCCCAATTGTTGTGCTTGCCGCTCCCGTTGATTCCGGCGAAAGGCTTTTCATGGAGGAGACAGACGAGCTTGTGCTTTTTAGCGACCTTTCTCATGACGTCCATCGTGAGCTGATTTTGGTCGACCGCAAGGTTTGCCGCCGAAAAAATCGGAGCAAGCTCATGTTGTGACGGAGCGACCTCGTTGTGTTCGGTCTTTGCCGAAATCCCGAGCGACCAAAGCTCCTTGTCGAGGTCTTTCATATACTCCATAACGTTCGGCTTGATTGTGCCAAAATAGTGGTCTTCGAGCTCCTGTCCCTTTGGCGGTTTCGCGCCGAATAGGGTTCTGCCGGTCAAGAGCAAATCCTCTCTCTTTTTAAAATCCGCCTCTTCGACGAGAAAATATTCTTGTTCCGAGCCGACCGTCGCATAGACGCGCTTTGCGGTCGAGCCGAAAAGCTTGAGGATACGGAGAGCTTGCGTATTCAGAGCCTCCATAGAGCGGAGGAGAGGGGTCTTTTTGTCGAGAGCCTCGCCGCCGTAGGAGCAAAATGCCGTCGGGATAAACAGAGAACCCTCCTTGACAAATGCGTAAGAGGTAGGGTCCCAAGCCGTGTAGCCTCTCGCCTCAAAGGTGGCGCGGAGACCGCCCGACGGAAAACTCGAAGCGTCGGGTTCGCCCTTGATGAGCTCCTTTCCGGAAAATTCCATGATGATGCTTCCGTCGCCCGTAGGGGAGATGAAGCTGTCGTGTTTTTCGGCGGTGATACCCGTCATCGGCTGAAACCAATGAGTAAAATGGGTCGCGCCCTTTTCGATCGCCCAATCCTTCATGACGTTGGCGACGACGTTGGCGGTTTCAAGGTCGAGATTAGACCCCTCCGAAATCGTCTTTTTGAGACTTTTGTAGGTTTCTTTCGGAAGGCGTTCCTTCATCACGCGTTCGTTAAAAACCAAGCTAGAAAACAGTTCCTTTAAATTACCTGCGTTTGACATTTTTTACTCCTCTCTTCTTTGTTGTAAAATTTTATTTATAACACTCCGCCCTTTACGGAATATTTTTTTAAATAATATAGCGCGTGATACCAACGTCGCCTATTTTCAGCATTAAAGCGCGTAACAAAATCCACATCGCCAAAAAAAGAAAAACGCACACAGAAAAAACCGTATGCGCCTTTGCTTACGATATTATTATACGGTGGCGCGGAAAAAATGTCAAATACTTTTAGGGGGGATTTAAAATTTTTTTAGAGAATTGCATAGTTTGGGAAAATAATATGCAATTTGTATGCCTATATAGTTGATTTATTGCATATAATCTGATAAAATATATGCAATAAGAGGTGATTTATGCGTAGATTTGATTATTCGTTCTTAAAAAGCGTTTTGATTCCGGCGAGTCTTGCGGAGTACGCGAGCGGCATTGCGGAGATAAAAGCGTTACAAGATATCCGCAAGCGTGAATACAAGGACATATTCACTAAGCTGGAAAGCGTCGCCAAGGTGCAGTCGGTCAAGGGTTC
>JAITOQ010000125.1 GCA_031289865.1 Clostridiales bacterium | reverse complement strand
AGACAGAGTAACTGAGGTATAGTGAATCCGCCCTTTCCGAGCCCCAATACCTCCGTTGCGTACACGGAGAGAGAGGACACGAGCCCGTTGAATGCGACATAAAAGAAGAACACCGCAAGGAGCAAAACAATCTTGTTGCGCTTCACGTTTTCACGGTTTCCAGTAAAGTCGTCCCATTCAGAACCGCTTTTTTCGGAATCGGGAATAGCGGCATATTCCTTGCGCCAGCCGTTCTCTTTGACCGTCGCCAAAAAGAAGCCCATGAGTATAAGCATAACCGCCGCGTCTATATAAAATATATATTGAAAGCCGATGAATTTTAATTCGCAAAGCGCGATACCGACGACCGTCGCAATTATACTGACGATTTGGGTGATAGCGTTCGCCTTGCGCCGTTTGCTCAAAACCGTGAGATCGGGAAGGAGCGCGAGCGCGGCGGGACGCGCCATTGCATTCGCCGCAAGGGTAGAGCTTAGTAGGACGATAAAGAGCCAACGGATATTCATGCCGAGCGCAAACCCCGCAAAAAGCCACAGCACAACCGACGCGAGTGAAAAAGCGACGATATACGGAGTACGCTTGCCGTGCTTACTACGGCTTTTGTCCGAAAGCGCACCGAAAATCGGGAGAAGAAACAAGCCTAAAATGTTGTCGAGAGCCATGACGACGCCCTTTAACGTATTGTTTAGCCCCAATCCGCCCTCAAGAATCGGAGTCGTCGCAATGATCGGCATGAGCGTATCAAAAACGCTGTTGAATATGGATATCCACGCAAACGCAAGCGAGATACGAATGGTCTTTGCAACAAAACCGACATTATTTTTAGTCATGAGAATCCTTAAAGCATACTTAATATATATGCTTACTACCATTTTTTATTATTGTATCATATATTTTATGATTTGCAAAGCCTTTTTACACCTCTTTTTAGAATTTTTTTAATGCGGAACGCTTTTTTTAAGGCAAAATCAAGTCAGACGATCTATATTGTGGGACGGAGTTCAGCAGCTGCGGGATAGAGTAGCTATTGGAGTCAGGATTGCTTCGCTAAAATCGTCCGGAATGCATAAAACCGACAAAAACAAAGGATAAAACAGTGAAAAACAGCGAACGTTTTTGATGAGCGTTCGCTGTTTTTTTGATTATGCGGTTGTACGGCTGACGTTTGAGATTCTTCGATCCGCTCAGAACGATGCCTACTTTATAATTCGCTATTCTGTATTTCGCATTCTACATTCTGCATTCTACATTCTGCATTAAAAACCAATTCTGCATTAAAAAACCGTTAAATCACGGGAAGCGGTTGCAAGCTTGGATGGGTCTCGCTGCTGATCACGCCCGTGTCATTCCGAATGATATTAAAAGTAATATCGGCGCGATCCGCGGAAATGATGACTTGACCGCCTATAAAGTAATAATAATTTTTTACGAAAAGCCTTTTTAGATTTTCAAAGGAGAATTTCACATTTCCCAAAACGAGGTCGAGAGGAGCTATGGCTTCGCCTTCCTCTTCCCAGCCGCCTTCGTCAAATCTGTAAAGCCCTTCATAAAACCTCACCTCATGACGCCCCGTGTGACCGCCTATTACGAGCTGTGTGTGCATGGCGCGCATCACTTCGCCGTACTCGCTCCCGTAGTAGTATGGAAATTCGTTTGAGTTATGGGAGAGGAGAATATTGTAGCGGTCATTGCGGATAGGGAGTGCTTGATACCAGTCGAGCTGTTCTTGATCGTACTGCGCAAAGATATTCATGCCGCCGTATTCGTAGTTGGCGTCGCCGTTAGGATTGACCTCGCCGCAGTCGAGAACCGTAAAGAGGATACCGTTTCTATCGACTTGATAGTAGGCTTTTTCAAGACCGAGCTTCGTCCAGACCTTATACAGACCGCGGGATCTCGATTCGTGGTTTCCTTTTACAAAGATTACGGGAATAACGCCCCTCGTAGCTTGCGCTATACTGTCGATGACGTTTGATACGACCATGTTTTCGTTGACAAAATAGTCGGAATAGTCGCCCGACACAATCAGGAGGTCAACATTGCCTTCTAAATGCGACATAGTGTCCTTGAGCAGATAGCCGACACCGTGCTGCCAGTCGGAAAAGGTCGCTATGTTTAGCCGGTCCACCGTATCTCTGTCATCGCTAAATTCAAACGAATCCGAATGAATAGACTTACCGAGATGATTTCCGAAGGTCACCGTACCGTGGCTTCTTATCGAGTGAACGGAATAGGTCGCGCCGTTTAATTCGTCGTAGGGGATAAGTACGGAATGAATAACGCCGAGCCGTTTGTTGCCCTCGTCGTGACACCAAAGCTCATGCGGTTTGCCGTCTTTGACATAGACGAGAGAGCCGATAGATTCCGCATTAGTACCCCATGTGACGGAATATCCCGTCCCGATGTCGAGTACGATCGGATCGGTCATGGTAAATTCAAACGGGACGAGCTTAAACCCGTACGCGGAGCAAGTAAATACGACCGCCGCAAAGAGAATTCCCGCGACAACCTTTCGTGCCTTAGGCTTAAAGGTCGGGAGGAAAAAGAGCGCGAACAGCGAGCCGAATACCGCCGCCAATATCGGAATCAATCCGATAATGAGATACCCCGTCGCCTCCGGAATAGCAAGCGTCGAGGTGACGTAATTGACGAGGGTAAAAAAGACAGACAAAACGACGCTCAAAAAGATGACAAAGTACATAGGAATAGGCACGCGGCGACTCTTTTTGTAAAATAGCGCGCAAAACAGCGCGAACGCGGCGTTTACAAACATCGCGGCGAGTAAGTAATAACTAAAGTGTTCAATTTTTAACGCATCGTCGATGTAGACATAGCCGATTGAAAACACACCGAAATTTAAAATCGGATTGAGTATCGCAATTATTGCGAAAATGATGAGAAAAAATCTTTTAATGATTTTCATGTTGTACTCCCTATATAGTTTTTTAACCTTAAAATATAAGATACGATCATTATACAATAAGATGAGGAGAATTGCAACAGTAAAATCAAAAAAAGATGAAAATGTGTCAGTCCTTTCCGTCCGAAGTCCAGACGCCGTGGAGATTGCAATATATGCGTGAGCTAACCGCGCTTGACAGAGGGACGGTGAATTCGGCTTGCGGTTGGTCGCCGGGCGAAAGATAGGTCTTGTAGCGTTTTCCGTCGGCGGTGAGTTCTATAAATTCTATGTAGTGGGTGGGGATCATCGGGTGAGGTTCGGTGCTGACGCGGACAAAATAGCCGTCGGGGATATGCGTGATAATGGGGACATGTACTATTGCGTCGCCCGTGTGATTTCCGACGTTCAAAAGCTTCATCGGTTGATTTCCGCAGTTTAGGACGCAATTGTGTCCCTCGACGATTTCGGCAACCGTGCCGCAACCGCCGCATTTGTAAATATCATAGCGTTTGTTTTCCATGAGAATCTCCTAAAAAAATGATTTATTACTACGGCATAAAAAGTAGTAATATCAATATAGAGTATTCTCGTTTTGCGTGTTTTGTGTAGTACTCTGTCGGTTTCCCTTGATTTTTATTTTTTTTCGTATTATAATATCCGCATACCGTAGTGGACAGCCCCGCTCGTCCCGTAAGATACGGAATTAAAAACAAAAAAGAGGAAATGCAAATGTACCGTGGCTTTGAGCCGTTTTTTGACGAGAACAGCAGAGTGTTGATTTTGGGCAGCTTTCCGAGTGTAAAATCCCGTGAAAGCGGCTTTTATTACGGTAACAAACAAAACCGTTTTTTTAAAACCCTTTCGCGGTTTTTCGGGGATACGGTCGGGGAAAATATAGAGGAAAAAAAAGCCTTTTTACGGCGGTATAGAATCGCGCTTTACGACGTGATAGAGGAGTGTGAAATCACGGGTTCCGCGGACGACAAAATCACCGCTTACCGCCCCGCCGACATCGACGCGGTTTTAAAAAACGCGCCCATAGAAAAAATACTCCTAAACGGGACGAAAGCATACTCCGTTTTTCGCGAGTTCTATCCCGAAAAAGAATGCGTCCTTATGCCCTCCACAAGTCCCGCAAACGTGAGATACGACTATGATAAATGGGCGAGGGAGTTGGAGTTTTTGATTGAACAAAAAATTTATTTAAGATAGGAGGAAAAATAATGGCAGACGAAAGGGGAAAGAAGATTCAAATTCGTAACGGCACTAATGATTTCCTTGTTTTTTCAAAGGAAAACGGCGGTGACGGCGTAGACGTTTTGGTGGCGGGTGAGAACGTGTGGCTCACGCAAAAATCGATTTGTGCGCTCTATGACACGGCAAAAAGCAACGTTTCAGAACATCTTTCGGCGATTTTTAAGAGCGGAGAGCTGGAGGAGAATTCAGTTGTTCGGACTTTCCGAACAACTGCTACAGACGGCAAATCTTATAATCAACAATACTACAATTTACAAGCGATAATTGCGGTTGGGTTTAAGGTTAATTCAACAAAAGCCGTGCGTTTCCGCGCATGGTCGGCTGACGTTTTGACGGACTTCGCTTTAAAAGGTTATGTTCTTGATAATGAGCGTTTAAAGAAAGACTAGATTTTTTCTAAAACATACTTTGAAAATCTTTTAGAGGATATTCGGGAAATACGTCTTTCCGAACGTAAATTCTATCAGAAAATAACCGATATATATGCAACGTCATTTGACTATGACTCAAAAAATCCCGAAACTCTTTTATTTTTTAGGACGGTTCAAAACAAACTTCATTTTGCTATTCACGGACACACGGCGGCGGAGGTTATCGTTGAGCGTGCGGATGCTGATAAGGAGTATATGGGGCTGACTACATGGGAAGCTGCACCGAGCGGTAAGATAAGAAAATCAGACGTTGTAATTGCAAAAAATTATTTAGGTGAAAAAGAATTGAAGTCGTTAGAGAGTATCGTTACAGCTTATTTGGAATTTGCGGAATTTCAAGCGACACATCAAATTGCGATGAGCATAGAAGATTGGAAAAAGAGACTGGACATTTTTTTAAATGCTTTGGGTACGGAACTGCTATTAGACGCGGGCAAGGTTTCCGCAATAGAGGCGAAAATTCACGCCGAAAGCGAATTTGAAAAATACCGCATTGTTCAAGATAGGCTGTTTGAGAGCGACTTCGACAGATTTTTGAGTTTGGAAAACGAGGTCGGAGATAAAAAAGAAAAAAATTGATTACACTAAGCTATGAATTGATTATTCGTTCGTCATTTGCCCGACCCAATCCACAATGACTTCTACCGAAAGACCGACGTTGCCGAGTTGGCAGTGGTTTTGCGCCGTTTCCTTGCGTGTAAATAGGCGGGACGTCAAGGAACGGACGTTGGCGAGCGTTTTCCCTTGATCAAAAAACTGATGAAGGGGGATATAATGATCCTCTTGCCCTCCCATAAGCAAAACGTCTTGATCTATAAGCGGCGACACCTCAGAGGTATTAAACAGCGTACATTTGCGTAAAAATTCGTAAGGAGTGTCGGTGCCCATACCGTGCATACCTTGCGCGACTCCCCACTCGATCATAAGGCTTTTTTTAGACAATTTGCGTATAACGGAGTTAAACAGCGCGGCGTTAAATCTATTGTCGTGTCTGACAAGGTAAGTG
>JAITOQ010000105.1 GCA_031289865.1 Clostridiales bacterium | reverse complement strand
TTAAACGCTAAAAAACAATAAAAGCGTGTCCGCAAAACGGTCGCGCTTTTTTGCAAACATAGGAGCAAGAATAATGTTATATTCAAGAACAAAAGCGGCGGGTATCGTCAATCTGATATTTTATGTCATAATGACCGTTATCGCGTTTATTTTCGGCTTTTTTACAGACGTTATCAGGCTTTTTCAAGGAACACAGTCGTTTTCCGCGTCATTGGTAGGATTCGGTATGGTTTGGGGAAGTATCGGCGCGGTTCAAATTGTTTTTTCCGCTCTTTTGATTGCTGGGCGCACGGACGCGGTAGGATACAAAAAGACAAGCTTTTGGAAGATTCTGTACGTTATTCTCCATTTTGCCGTCATAGGATACCTCGCGTATCGTTGGGTTAGCGGAATTCATCTCAAAGCAAGCATGGGTTTGGTTCTTTTGATAGTATTCATTTTGATCGTTCCCGTGATCGAGGTCAGTATGAACGTACTTATAATTGCCGATTTGGTTCAAAATGCAAAGGACGTAAAGGAGCTTGAGCAAAAGGCGTAACGATCTTGACTAATACAAAAAAAAAGACAAAGGCGTCTTTCGATTTTCGGAGGACGTCTTTTTTGAAATTCGGAGAAATCGTTTCGGATCTTTCGCGAGGCTCTTGATGACACACGCTTTTTTTATTGAAAAATGAATGGGCTTATGGGTACTTTTCCATGTTTTTTCATTCAATCATGGATAAAACGCTTGCTTTTTTAAAAGAATAGGAGTAAAATAAAAAACGTCGTTAAAAGAGCGGAATGCCTTTTCGTTTTTTTCTCGGCACTTTTATTGTTACGAATAGTACTCCGTGCAATCAAATTCTTTACGTTTTACGGAGTAATAGGGGAAACTATGTTTCAAAGTATTTTTGCCGCAGAGGGAAAGGATATTTCCGAGATACTACGGGAGGCACTCTCTCCCGAAAAAACGGAGATTTTCGGAATGAAGCTCGGTCCGGGCGTCATCAGCGCGTTTATCGTGGTGGCGATCGTCGCGGTCTTGTGTCTTTTGATACGGTTTGTATTTCTCAGAGAATACAAAGCCGTTCCTAAGGGAATGCAACTCGTTCTCGAAAAGGTCGTGTCTTTTTTTGAAAAGATGGCAAAGGACTCGACGCATTCCTACTCAAAATACATTGCGCCCGTGATTTTGGGAGTCGGGGCGTACATCTTTTTGGGGACGGTGATAGAGGTCGTGGGGCTTAAGCCTATTTTTTCGGACTTAAACGCGGGACTTGCTATCGGCTTTATCGCATTTATGACAATCCAAATTTTGGGCATAAAAAAGAAAGGGGTCGGAGGACGGCTCAAAGCACAATTTCAGTCCGAAAAGGGTGCGGGCGGGATTATGGTAGGAGCGGTCAAGACCTTGAGCGATTTTATTCTGCCGTTTTCGATGGCGTTAAGGCTTTACGGAAGTATATTGAGCGGAATGCTTATCGCAGACCTCCTCTATATCGTCGTCGACAGCTTGTTAAGTCTTACGATAGGGGTGTCGATTTGGGCTGTGCCTATCGGACTTGTCGTAGCGGGCGTAATAGGGACGGTCTTGACTGTCTTTCACGCGCTCATACAGACCTATGTATTCGGGACGTTGGTTTCACTGTTTACCGGTGAGGTAATCGAGTAATTCTCTTAATGCAGAATGACGGATAAAAAACAAAGAAATAAAAACCGCAATTTTCAACTAACAACTATCAACTTTCAACTTAACAAAAGGAGTAACATATGAACACTTTATTATCGGTTTTACAATTTGTCGGTATTCTTGCCGACGTTTCCGTGGGGACGGGCTTACAAGCTATCGGTGCGGGACTCGCTATCCTTGCCGCAGCGGGAGCGGGCGTCGGTATCGGTATCGCCGCGGGAAAAGCCGTCGAGGCGATCTCAAGACAGCCCGACGCGGAAGGCAAGATCAGGAGCGCGTACATGCTCGGGTTGGTGTTTGCCGAAACCATTGCTATTTACGCAATCTTTGTCGTCATCTTGATTGTCTTTATTCTTAAATAGTTTTGGTATTTGCAAGCAATAATATTGCAATTCGCATTAGTAATAGTTTTTTGCGTTTCCGCGCCGCATAAATAGCGGACTTTGGAAACGACGGAGTGAAACATGGAAGCATTGGGAATAACTTTAACCGAATTTTTACTGCATTTGGCGGCTATTACGATCATCGTCGTAATAGTTTACTTTGCCGTGTTTAAGCGCGTCAAGGGCTTTATGAAGCGGCGTTCGGACGAGTATCAAGCAAAAGAGGACGACATTTCCGCAAAATCGCAAGAGGTCGAGCAGATGAGAGCGGAGTATTCGGGGCTTTTGGCAAAAGCCAACAACGAGGTTGCGCGTATCAACGAGGAAGCCGCCGTTGCCGCGGAGCTTACCGCAAAGGTCATCATCGACGAGGCGAAGCAAAGTGCAAAAATCATCGTGGAAAAAGCGGGCAACGATATGCAGTTTGAAAAAGCAAAGATGAAAGCCGAATTTAAAAACGAGGTCGCGGATATCGCGGTGGATATCGCGGGCAAAATTTTGCTTCGCGAAATTAAAGCCTCCGACACCGAAAAGGTGATCGGCGATTGCTTAAACGAATGGACGAAATAGTATGGCGAGAATTGTAACGATAAAGTCGGCGGAAACGCTCGGCGATAAAAAAAGAAGCGAGATTATAAACGCGTTAAAGGATAAGTATGCGGAGGACACTTCGTATTCTTTTATTGTGGACGCGTCGATTATCGGCGGGCTTATGATCGTGGACGGCGAACAAGTCTATGACGCGACTTATGCCTCCGCATTGACAAAAATCAAGGACTCTTTAAAGGGCTTTAGGGAAATCGATATCGAAGCCCTCCGTTCACAGACGGCGGGCGATTTGACGGGTCTGGAGGGCTTAAAAAGCGTCTTAAAAAGCTATGCGGAAGAGCGGATAGATTCTGTCGGCGGGGCGGTGCAGAGCGACGCGGAGGGCGGAGGAATTGCATCCTTTAAAGACAAGATAAAGGAATACGTCCGCGATTACGACGTAATCCACGGAGGAAAGATAGTTTCCTCATCTGACGGAGTCATCAAAATATCGGGCTTAAAGAGTTGTATGTACGGCGAACTTCTCCGTATCGATTCGGAGCGGTACGCTATTGCGATGAACCTTGAGGAAGACGCGGTAGGCGCGGTCTTGCTCGGTAATCAAGACGCGGTAAAGACCGACGAGATTATATATTCGACGGGAAAGGTCGTAGAAGTTCCGGTGGGCGAGGCGTTACTCGGGCGTGTTGTAGATCCGCTAGGAATGCCGATCGACGGAAAGGGCGATATTCACACCTCAAAACGGCGCAGAATAGAAGCCCCCGCGCCGCCTATCGTGGACAGAGGGCCCGTGAACGAGCCTCTCGAAACGGGTATTCTCGCGCTTGATTCCATGATACCTATCGGAAAGGGACAGCGCGAATTGATCATCGGCGACCGCCAAACGGGAAAAACCGCGATTGCGGTAGACATTATCCTCAATCAAAAGGGCAAAAACGTCTATTGCATATACGTCGCTATCGGACAAAAAGCATCGAGCGTCGCAAAGACCGTCAAGGATCTTGCGGACTATGACGCGCTGTCGTATACGACGGTGGTGTCGGCAAGCACAAACGACTCCGCGCCCCTCCAATACATTGCGCCGTTTACGGGCTGCGCTATGGCTGAGGAATTTATGGCGGGAGGCAAGGACGTTTTGGTGGTCTATGACGACCTCTCAAAACACGCCGTAGCCTACCGTACTCTATCGCTCCTCTTAAAGCGTCCGTCGGGTAGAGAGGCGTACCCCGGCGATATATTTTATCTCCATTCGCGGCTTTTGGAGCGCGCCGCAAAGCTGTCAGAAGGTCGCGGCGGCGGGTCTATGACGGCTATCCCTATCATCGAAACTTTAGCGGGGGATATTTCCGCATATATTCCGACGAACGTAATCTCTATCACGGACGGGCAGATCTTTTTGGAATCCCAATTGTTTAATTCGGGTATCCGTCCCGCAATCAACGTCGGCTTGTCGGTTTCACGCGTAGGAGGATCCGCGCAAGTAAAGGCTATGAGACAGGTCAGCGGAAAGCTAAGACTCGATCTCGCGCATTACAGAGAGCTCGAGGTCTTTTCGCAGTTTGGCTCCGATCTCGACCAAACGACACGCGACGTACTCGAACACGGGAAACGCACGACGGAGGCTCTCAAACAACAGCAATATTTCCATATGAATATGGAGCGTCAGATTGTTTCGCTCTATGCGGTTATCGGCGGTCACGTCAAAGAGGTCGAACCTAACAAAGTCCCGAAATACCTCGACGGCTTGTATAAATATGTCGAAACCGTCGCGCCCGAAGCTCTCGCAAAGCTGAAAGAAACCAACCGCCTCTTAAAGGAAGTCACGGACAAGATCGACGAGGCGGCGGGGCAGTATTTGACGTATTTTAAGTTGAAAGTTGAAAATTGAAAGTTGAAAATTGCGGATTTATTTTAATGCAGAATACAAAAAGCCGTTGTCATTCTTCGTTTCGCTCAGAATGACACCCGCTTTATTATTCGGATTCGGGACGAGGTGGCCATCGTCCCATACAATAAGACACCGACTTATTTAAAATCCGCAATTCTGCATTCTGCATTAAAAAAATATAGGAAAAAGATGTTAAACATTGTCGATATAAAAAACCGAATAAAAAGTATCGAGGACACCGCCCAAATCACAAAGGCGATGCAGCTCATTTCGGTTGCAAAAATGAATAAGGCTCTCGTTCGTTACGAGAGCAATCAAGCGTATTTTAAAAAGGTTCAAAACACTATAACGAGTATCTTTCGCGGAAGCAAAATTTCCCATCGCTATGTGGACAATCGCGAGGGGGAGCGGACGGCTTTTGTCGTGATTGCATCAGATAAAGGAATGGCGGGAGATTTTAACAGTCAAGTACTCAATCTCGCGTATTCCGAAATCAAAAAAAGTAAAGAAACTTATGTATTCACTATCGGACTTATGGCGAGAGATTTTTTCGTGTCAAAGGGGATCAGTATCGATATCGAATTTTTGCATACGACCCAAAATCCCACGATGGCGGACGCGGCAAAAATCACTTACGATATTTTGGAGCTGTACGACAAAAACCTCTTTGACAAAATCTACGTCGTCTATACTGAAAAAACCTCCGTTGTCAAACAACACCCAAGTATTTTGCGGCTTTTGCCGTTGAGGATAGACGAGGGAGAAAGCGTTGACGCGGACGGAAAAACCGTACCGCCGCAGAGATTTCATTTCGAGCCGAACGAAAAGAGCGTTTTGGACGTTTTGATAGTCGAATACCTCACGGGCGTCCTCTACAGTACCCTCATTCAATCTGTTGCGGCGGAGCATTTTAAGCGAATGACGACCATGCAGCAAGCGACGGAGAATGCGGGAGAAATGGTCGCGGACCTAAAAATTAAGTACAACCGCGCCCGTCAGGAAAATATTACTACGAGCATTATAGAAATCACAAATAACAGCTTAAACATATAGAGCATCATTCCATAAGGATTCAAAAAAATGACGGATAAAAAAGGTGTTGTCGTACAGGTCATAGGACCTGTCGTAGATGTAAAGTTTTCGGATTATGCGCCCTTTGTGTACGAGAGGTTGGACGCACGTCTCGGTAGCGGCTTTGTCGCGCTCGAAGTGCTTCTTCTTAAGGGCAACGGCGTCGTACGGACGATTGCACTCGGCGCGAACGAGGGCATGACCAACAACGCGGACGTATATGCGACGGGACAGCCGATAACCGTCCCCGTCGGAGAGGCTACGTTAGGGCGCGTCCTAAACGTATTGGGTGAGCCTATAGACAACAAAGGCGCGATAGTCGGAGAACAAAATCTCTCGATTCACCGCGACCCGCCGGCGTTTGAGGATCAAGTCAATACGACGGAGGTCTTTGAGACGGGGATAAAAATCATAGACCTTTTGATTCCCTTTCCAAAGGGCGGCAAAATCGGGTTGTTCGGGGGCGCGGGCGTGGGAAAAACCGTCCTAATCCTCGAATTGATTCGCAATATCAGTGCCGAACACGGCGGTTATTCGATTTTTACGGGAGTGGGCGAACGCAGCCGCGAGGGTTACGACATGATACAAGAGATGAGCGAGTCGGGCGTTATCAAAAACACCGCGCTTATTTTCGGTCAGATGAACGAGCCGCCCGGAGCGAGAATGAGAGTCGCCTATACGGGGCTCACCGTCGCCGAATATTTCCGCGACGTAAAATAGCAGGACGTCTTGCTCTTGATGGACAACATTTATCGGGTTGTACAAGCCGGTTCGGAGGTCTCCGCGCT
>JAITOQ010000080.1 GCA_031289865.1 Clostridiales bacterium | reverse complement strand
AAAGGCAATTCATAGAATTTGCCGTAAACATTCCGGAGCAAGAACCGCACGTCGGGCAAGCTTCAGCTTCGATGACGCCTAACGCGTCCTCGTCTATCCGACCCGCCGCGCACGCGCCGACCCCCTCGAAGACGCTGTTTAAGTCGCGGTAACCGCTCCCCGCGTCTATCGACAGCATAGGTCCGCCCGAAACGAAAACCGACGGGAGATCGAGCCGCACCGCCGCCATAAGCATTGCGGGGACGACCTTGTCACAATTGGGGATAAATACGAGCGCGTCAAAGCAATGAGCCTTTACCATGCACTCTATACTGTCGGCGATGACCTCCCGCGAAACGAGCGAATAGCGCATACCCTCATGCCCCATAGCTATCCCGTCGCAGACCGCGATCGTATTAAACTCAAACGGTACGCCGCCCGCCGCAAGGATTCCCTCCTTGACCGCCTTTGAGATTTTATCCAAATGAACGTGTCCGGGGACGATTTCGTTCCACGAATTTACCACGCCGACAAAGGGCTTTTTGAGTTCGCCGTCCGTCAGCCCCAATGCGCGTAAAAGCGACCGTTGAGAGGCGGCTTTTACTCCTGTTTTTATCTTATCGCTCTGCATAACAAATTCCTTTTTATTTCGGACGGTGCATTTTTGAACGCAAGTCCTTTCCTACCCTTTCGACCTCCGTATTCGCCGCATCCTCTCTCATTTTTGTAAATTCCTTTCTGCCCGTCTTGTTTTCGCCTATCCAATTTTTTGCAAACGTGCCGTCTTGAATTTCTGTCAAAACCTGTTTCATAGTCCTTTTGGTTTCGTCGGTGACGATACGCGAGCCCGTGGTATAATCGCCGTATTCGGCGGTGTCGCTGATAGAATAGCGCATTCTCTCAAAGCCGCCTTGCGCGACAAGGTCTATGATGAGCTTCATCTCGTGGACGCATTCAAAATACGCGCTTTCGGGCTGATAGCCCGCCGCGACCAACGTATCGAATCCAGCCTTCATAAGGGCGGTCACGCCGCCGCACAGTACCGCTTGTTCGCCGAACAAATCGGTTTCGGTCTCCTCCTTAAAGGTCGTTTGGAGAATACCCGCCCGCGCACCGCCTATCCCTAAGGCGTAAGAGAGAGCAAGCTCCTTTGCGTCGCCCGTCACGTCTTGATACACCGCTATAAGGTCGGGTACGCCGAACCCCTCCGTAAACTGCGACCTGACGGTATGTCCCGGACCTTTGGGCGCAATCATGATGACGTTGACGTCCGCGGGCGGTACGATTTGTTTGTAATGAATGTTAAAGCCGTGCGCAAACGCCAATGTTTTGCCCGCGGTCAAGCCGCCCTTTATATCCTTTTCATAGAGCGCGGCTTGCTTTTCGTCGTTGACGAGTATCATGACAAGATCGGCGCGTTTTGTCGCCTCCGCTACGGTATAGACCTCAAAGCCCGCCGCTCTTGCCCGCTCCGCCGACGGCGCGCCATCATAAAGCCCTATGATGACTCTCACGCCGCTGTCCCTCAAATTGAGCGCGTGCGCGTGTCCTTGACTACCGTAACCGACTATAGCGACGACCTTTCCGTCAAGTTTTTTAGGATTACAATCCTTTTCGTAAAATAAAGTTGCCATTTTTTTGTATCTCCTTATTGTTTTTTGTTTTTGTTTTTGTTTTTTGTTTTTTTATGCTAATGCTTTTTTAATGCGGAATGCTTTTTTAATGCAGAATGCAGAATGCAAAATGCAGAATTGCGGATTAAAAGTAGATGTCTTATCGATTGAAAAGTAGTGTCTTATCGATTGAAAAGTAGGTGTCTTATCGATTGAAAAGTAGGTGTCATTCTGAGCTTGCGAAGAATCTCAAACGTTTTTTCCGAATTCTTCTAATCCGGTTCCGAATTTATAATGCAATAATACGGCCGACGTTTTAGATTCTTCGCTTTGCTCAGAATGACGCCAATTTTATTCTTAATCATTTATTCTGCATTTTGTATTCTGCATTAAATAAATCCTCAACTCTCAATTTTCAACTTCTCAAAACTATACATTCCGTCTCGATCAAGACCCCTCTCGGCAATGCGGCGACCGCGACCGCGCTTCTCGCGGGATAAGGCGCGGTAAAGTATTCCGCATATATTGCGTTGACGGCGGCAAAATCTCCCATGTCTTTCAAAAAAACCGTGGTTTTTACGACGTCTTTAAAATCCGTGCCGCTTGCCTTTAAAAGCGCGGCGATATTTTTAAAAACTCTGTGCGTCTGCGCTTCTATCCCGTCTGGGATTTCGCCCGTCACGGGGTCGATGGGAATCTGTCCCGAAAGAAAGATCAGCTGCTCCGCTGCAATCCCTTGCGAATACGGCCCGATTGCCTTCGGCGCGTCGGTTGTGTTGATAACTTGTTTCATAATGAACTCCTTTTTTATAGTTTCAGATAAGACTTTTTAACATATTTCGTCAGCAATATCCCCAACGGTACGGAAAAGACCGTCTGCATAAAGCCGAGTATGACGTGCAAAAACGCGCTTTCGATATGAAAATCATTTAAAAACAGCTCGTAGACGTAGTACCAAACTTGCATTAGGAGTGACGCAGCCAAAAAAGCCGCGGCGGCATAAAGCAGTCTGTTGTTTTCGTTCCGTTTGACGTCTGTCTGTTTGAGTTCGTTTCCGATATTTTCGCGGCGTTTTGCGCGTTTCATAACGAGCGAAACGATCAAAGCCATCAACGCTTTTATCAAAAGTGTCGCAACGGCATATTGCGGTGCAAGCACAAGGTCTGCAACCATAGAGCCTATACCCGCCGCAATCACCGCGTAACCCGTCGGTAAAAGCGTCGCGGCAAGGAAAATCACGCTGTCGCCGACGTGGACGTACCCGCCGCCCGGCAGCGGAATGCTCAGCATGGTGAGTGCGGCGATCAACGCGGTAAATATCCCCGTATAAGCGATTTTTTTTGTAGTTGGGTTCATTTTATTACCTCCTGTTTTAGTAAATATCCCTCATTTTTGAGGTCGTTTATCAATTTGTTGCCGTGCGGTACGCCGCTAACCTCGCAAGTGATATGCAATATCACCTCGTTTAGATGGATTTCCGCACTTGCGCG
>JAITOQ010000006.1 GCA_031289865.1 Clostridiales bacterium | reverse complement strand
GATAGGACGGCGCAAAGGTTTCGGGGTCAAAGTCCATCGACGCATTTTCCACCCCGTCCTCCGTCAGCGAAAACTCCTTTAACTCGTTGTAATGCGTCGTAACGACCGCCGACGCGCCGACCTTTTTGATGCGCGACGTGATAGCAAGCGCAAGCGCGGCCCCCTCAGTCGGATCGGTCCCCGCGCCAAGCTCGTCCAAAAGGAGGAGGGAATTTTTGTCAAATCGATTTAAAATCCAAATGAGATTAGTCATGTGAGAGCTAAATGTGGAAAGGCTTTGTTCTATACTCTGTTCGTCGCCTATATCAGAATATATACCGTCAAAAATCCCGATTTCGCTGTCCGCAGACGCCGGTATAAACAGCCCCGTTTGAGTCATGAGTGCGAACAGTCCGGTGAGTTTGAGCGTGACGGTCTTTCCTCCCGTATTCGGACCCGTCACCATAAGGATTTTGTAATTACCGCCGAGGGTCAGCGTGATAGGCACTACCTTTTCGGGGTCGATGAGCGGGTGCCGTCCTTTTATAATCTTGATTTCGCGCCGTTTGTTTAGGACGGGGCAAATCCCATTGATACTTTTTCCGAACGCCGCCTTTGCAAAAATCACATCCAATTCGGTCGCAAGCAAAAAGCCGTACCGAATCAAACCTTCACTCGCATTTATTTCCGCCGTAAATCTCCGCAGAATTTTTTCAATCTCAAATATCTCGTCCGAGAGGAGCGACTTTAAGCGGTTGTTAAGCTCGAAGACGACCATAGGCTCGACGTACAGCGTCGAACCCGTCGAGGATTGTCCGTGAATAAGTCCGGGGATCATGCCTTTAAATTCGCTCTTCACCAAAATCACATGACGGTCGTCGCGAATCGTTATAATGTTGTCTTGTAAGTATTTGGAATACGCCGCGCCCGTCACAAAATGAATGAGCTTCGAGCGGATATCCTCGTTGCACTTTTTGATTTTGTCGCGTATGTTTCTCAACTCGTAGGAAGCATTGTCCGATACCTCATACGGACTTATAATAGAGGAAAAAATTTTTTCTTCAAGCAGCTTGTCGGTATATAGAAGATTTGTCTTTTCTTTGAGGAGGGTAATTTCGGGGTCGTCGACCTTTGAAATCGAGGTCTTGAGGACACGCGAAGTCTTTAAAACCCGTCCGATTTTTAAAATCTCGTCTTGCGTCAGCGTGGACATTTTTTCAGCGCGGTCAAGCGCAAAAGTTATGTCGTCAAAACTAAAAGAAAGATTTAGCGCATACTCGTGTATGAGCTTATCCGCTTCGTGCGTCTCCGTTAAAAGACGCTCGCTCTCCTCGAAACTCACCGCGGGAGTCAAAGCCTCGATATCGCTTTTGGCTTTTTCCGACCCCGCGAATTTTTTGAGCCGCTCTAAGATTTTATCGTATTCGAGATTTTTTAAGGTTTTTTTGCTTATCATAATTTTCCTTTATTTTTTGTGTGAGTATTCTAAATATGAGGCTAAACGGGAATACCTCGCGTGTTTATGTACTCTACTGCCGACGTTTTTCGGATATTTTACTCGCTAACATTTCGGATCTTTCGCAAGCTCAAGATGACACCTACTTTTTAATCCGCAATTCTACATTCTGCATTTTACATTTTGCATTCTGCACTCGTTCACTCCACTCCCCGCTTAAAGTGTCCCGACGTAAACTCAAGATTTGGATTTTGATACGGCGTGCCGTTTAAAAAAGCGGTCAAAATCTCCTCGATATTCCCCTCCTCCGTTCCCGAAAAATCAAGGTATAGACTCTTTTTTGTCGGGTATTTTGAGAGATTTAATACCGGAGGGTTGTACATGGTGTGATAGCAATTCTTTACCCGCGTCCGCACGATGTCGTATTTGTATTTTCCGTCGGAATAGAAGACCTTTCCCGTACAACTACTGCAAGCGGAGCGGTTTGGACAATGCTTAAAATTCATCATCGGAAGCCGACCGTACGAATAAACATACGCGCCGCTATAGCGAATCTCCCTAAGCTCTTTTGCGTTCAATTCGGGAGAAAGTAAAAAATCCGTATTGGGATATATGCGCGCAGCCGCCTCTATAATGCCGTCGTTATAAACGTTGTGAAACAGCCCAGCAAAATACGGTAAAGCGTATTTTTTTGACAGCATAAGCGCGTAAGGATTTTCGCCCGACAACCCGCCTATCCTATCGCGGAACGCGTGAATCACATTTTCTATGATGGCTAAATCTCTCTTGTCCGCTTGGAGCGGAAGCTTTAAATACGGCTTTGTTTCTATGCCGTTTTTTGTCAGCGCGTCCAAAAACCCGCAAATCACCTTTATCTCATATTCCCTCGGAGCATAGATTATGGGGGCGCACGCACCTAACATAGGTACGATTTGCTCCTCATGCGACACCTCGGCGGCAATCCTTTTTTGTGAGGTATTCAGCGGTATAGAAGCGGAATTCGCCGATATTTTTTGCCGACCTATACTCCGCGCTATAGCGTCCCCGTCGTATCGTTTTAAAAGCACGGCGCGGAGCTTTGCTAACGCGCTTCGTCTAAGCTCGTTTAGCTTTGAAAGAGGGAGAAAGATATCCGTATCCGCGTCTATCTCTATTGTATTGACCCTAAAAACGTCATTTTTTTCATTGACGCGTAAAAGCCTTTCCTTTATGGTTTCAAAATCCACGGGAGCTTTCTCCGCTCTCTCAACCGTATCGCCGCACACGGTAACGGAGATATTTTTTGCCGTCGCCGTAAGCTCAGCCGACTCTCCCGTTTTAAAACGTCCGTAGAGTGAAAGCTCTATCTTTCGCTCAATGACACGGAGAGCGGCAAGTCGGCGTGTATCGGAGGTGATATGAAAAGCGTCGCCTCGAAGCGCGTCGGCGTTGTTTAAGGTCAGAATTTGACGCCCGTCTTGCGCTCTTTCGACCGCCGCAACCTCGCCGCCACCGCACTCTTTTTTCTTTCGGAACAGCTTATATCCGTCGCCTTTTGCGATAGAGTATTCTGAAATAAGCCGTATTGTAGAATACTTCGCGTCTTTTTCAACCGAAACCGACTCGATTTCCCCGACCTTTAAGCCCATATGATTTTGCACCGCGCTCTCTATCACGTCGTTTCCGAAAAGGTATCCCGTCGAGAAACCGCCTCTGTTATAGATTTTTTTAAGCGCGTCTATATCGCCGCCGTCTATACGCTTTCCGTCGAGCGCGGCGCGGTATCGTCCGACGCATTCCGCGACGTATTCGGGACGTTTTAGCCGTCCCTCGATTTTTACCGCATTCGCGCCCGCTTTTTTTAACGCGTCCAAATGTTCTATCAAGCAAAGGTCTTTGGGGGATAAATAATAGCCGCTTTCCATGTCTCGCCGATAATTTAAACGGCACGGCTGCGTACACGCGCCGCGGTTTCCGCTCTTTCCCGTCGTCAGACTGCTATATAGACACGCGCTCGAAAATGATACGCACAACGCGCCGTGGACAAAAACCTCAAGCTCTATCGAGGTGTTTGCCCGAATATCCGCAATGGTTTCGAGGTCGGTTTCACGCGACAAAACGACCCTGTCCGCACCCGCATCCTCCATAAACTTTGCGCCGTAACGGTTGTGAATCCCCGCTTGCGTACTAATATGTATCGCGGCGGCGGGATCGAGCCGCTTGACGCGTTCTATCAAGCCGATATCCGTCAGAATATATGCGTCGAGGTTAAGCCCCTTTACGCGCTCTAAATAACCCTCTACGGCGCGGAGTTCAATAGGCTTTATACAAGAATTTAACGCAAGAAAAACCCTCGCGTCAAAAAGATGAGCGTATTCTATAAGGGCTTTCAATTCCTCCGCGTCAAAGTTTTCGGCTTTCGAGCGAAGGCTAAATTCCTTTAATCCAAGATAAACCGCGTTCGCGCCGCAGTGTACCGCAGAATAAAAGGAGGAAAGATTTCCCGCAGGCGCGCATAGTTCCATGATCCACCCGTTTGTTTTCTTCTTGTTAAAATTTTTCGGTATTTTTTGAGAGCCGCTTTAAATCTCGCGATATATTCACGCGTTTCGGGATACGGAATATCCTCTAAGCTAAGCCCCTCTCCGATCCATTGAGCGACGGTTCCCTCGCCCGCGTTATATGCCGCCGCCGCCCAATATATATCTTGAAACCTATCGGTAAGATAACGGAGGTAATACGTCCCAAGACGGATGTTTATCTTAGGCGTATACAGCATTCGGTCTGCAAACTGCTCCCCGTCATAAACCTTTCCGTAGAGATACGCGCCCGTGGACGGCATGATTTGCATCAGCCCTATCGCGCCTTTATGCGACAGCGCGTCTTGCTTAAAACGGCTTTCGCACTTTATCACAGCAAAGACCGCGCCGCGCTCAACCGCGTACTCGTCCGCAGAGGAAAAAACCTCATCCGTGTATTTTGTCGGGTACAAAAAGCTCTCGACCGCACCGTTTACCGCAAGCCCCGCCGCAAGTAAAATAAAAATAACGACAACCGCCGCCAACCAACCGTTTTTTTGTTTCATTCCGCTCCGTTAGCCGTTAGAGTATTCTAATTAACGACCTTTTGTAGAATACTTCGCGTGGCGAAGTATTATGTAAAACGGGGCTTTTTTAGTTGAGAGTTGAAAGTTGAAAGTTAAGGTGTAAATTCGATTTTTGTATTGCGGTCATACGGCTGCCGTTTGAGATTCTTCGCAAGCTCAGAATGACACTACTGATTCCCCATGTAACGTTGTAGTTTCCGTTGGTATAATTCTTCGCAAGCTCAGAATGACACCTACTGATTCCCCATGTAATGTTGTAGTTTCCGTTGGTATAATTCTTCGCAAGCTCAAAATGACACCCACTGATTCCCTATCACTTAAAGCGCAGCGACTCCTCAACTTTCAATTTTCAACTTTCAACTTTCCAAATAGTCTAACAACCCTCTCTCTAAGCGTTTCTATACCGCCGTCGTTGTCGATTATCTCGTCGGCAAGACTCTCGCGCCTATCGTCGCTCGCTTGCACTTTTAGGACGGAGAGGATCTCGGCGTCGGTCATATTGCGCGTACTTTTTAAGCGTTTTATACGGTTTTCCGTCGCGGCGCGGACAAGCCAAACCCTATCGAAGTCCGTACGTCCCACCGATTCCGTAAGGAGCGGAACCTCTATAAAGACGTGACCGCTCATCTCGTTTGCCGCTTGAAAAATCCTTTTCATTATAAGCGGGTGCGCGATCGCGTTTAATCTTTCCCGCTTTTTAGGGTCGGAAAAGATGAGTACGGAAAGGCTTTTTTTGTCCAAAAGACCGTTTGAAAATCCTTCGGGAAATTCGCTCTTTAAGCGGATTAAATACTCGCCGTCCGTAAGCAAGGCGGCGTTTACGGCGTCCGCGGACAAGACGTTAGGCGTAAACTCTTTTAGGATAGCCATTACCTCCGACTTTCCGCTTCCGATCCCGCCCGTGACGGCAATTCTCATATTTTTTTCTTTTATTTCAGCCACGTTTTCCCTTCCCCCATTTCGACGGTGAGCGGGATTTTTAGGTGCACGGCATTTTCCATGGCTTCCTTTAAAAGCTCCTTGACGGCCGCAACCTCCTCCGTCCTCGTATCGATTACTAATTCGTCGTGAACCGACATGATGAGCCGAGATTTTAAACCTTTCTTTTTTAAGAGGTTTGCGACCCGCACCATGGCGATCTTTATTATATCCGCGGCGGAGCCTTGGAGCGGCATATTCATCGCGGCGCGTTCGCTAAAGCCTCTCAGCGGAAAATTTGAGGAGCGTATCTCTGGCAAATAGCGAATGCGCCCGAAATAGGTCTTTATATAGCCGTGCTCACGCGCAAACGCGACGTTTGCGTCCATATAGGTCTTGACGGACGGATAGAGTTCAAAGTACTTTCCGATAAATTGCTTTGCGTCCTTTACGCGAATACCCAACCCCGACGAAAGCCCGAAGTCGCTGATACCGTAAATGATACCGAAGTTGACGGTTTTTGCGGTGCGCCGCATTTCCTTTGTGACCTCGTCGGGTCGGACGCTGAAAATCTTTGCCGCGGTCGCCGCGTGGATATCCTCTCCGTTTAAAAACGCATTTATTAAATGCTCGTCGTTTGAAAAATCTGCAAGCAGCCGTAATTCGATTTGCGAATAGTCCGCGGAAACCAAAACACAACCCTTGCTTGGGACAAACATCTTGCGTAATTCGCGCCCTTCGGCTTCGCGCACGGGAATATTCTGCATATTAGGCTCCGCGGACGACAATCTGCCCGTCGTGGTGAGCGCGTTTTTAAAGACCGTGTGAATTTTTCCGTCGGAGGCGATAATGTCGCGAAAGCCCTCGATATAGGTCGATTGAAGCTTTGTAAGCTGACGGTACCTCAACAAAAACGGTATGATCGGGTGAACGTCGATAAGCTCGGTCAAGATATCCGCGCTCGACGAAAAACCGCCGCTTTTATTCTTTTTTGTCGCGGGCAAACCCAATTTTTCAAAGAGGATTACGTTGAGCTGTTTGGGCGAATTGACGTTAAAATTTTCTCCCGCAATCTCAATTATCTTCTTTCTAAGCTGATTTATTTCGGCGGTATACTTTTCTGATAATTCATCTAAGATAAATTCGTCCACGCAAAAGCCGTCGTTCTCCATTTCAAACAATACGTCTATAAGCGGAAAATCAATTTCGCTGTAAACCTTTTCAAGACCCGCCTCTTTTATCTTGCCTTGAAAAAGCTCGGATAATTGCAAAAGTCCCACGGCTCGGTATTCGGTTTTTAGGTTGAAGTATTCCAATAATCGGTCAAAATCGGAATAGTTGTTGTTTGAGTCCGCAAGATACGCGCCCAAAAGAACGTCGAACGCAATGTTTTTTAGCGTCACACCCTCGCTTTTCAGCTTGTGCTTTATGGTCTTTAGGTCAAATACATAGAGAGGTACGCCGCTCTCGTTTAAAGCGTTTACAAAATCCGCAGTAGAAATCATTTCTCTCGATTGAAAAAGATCGTACTCTTGATTGAGAGTATATTCGGTGTTTTGATCCGACGCAAAAGAGATTTTGTCGGAAAAAACCACAGCCGCCGCCGTTCCTTTTTTCTTTGCGTCGCGGAAAATCTCTTTCCATTCCGCAATGGTGTTCGGCAGACTCTGTCCGACCGCTTTGACCTCGATTTTGTCGGCGTTTTCGTGCGAAGCTTCTTTAAATTCAAAACGTGAAATCACAGACTTCATCGAAAGATCGAGAAACGCTTCGCGAACGCGGTCCGAAAAGGGATACGAAAGCACATAGCACTCCTTGCCGCAGTCTATCGGCGCGTCCGTGTCTATCGTCGCAAGCCACTTTGAAAGGTACGCGGAATCCTTGCCGTCGATGAGCTTTTCCGCGACTTTACCACCGATTTTATCGAGATTTTCGTAGATATTGTCAAGCGTTTTGTACTCCTTGACAAGCTTTGCCGCGCCCACCTCGCCGATCCCGAAAACGCCCGGAATATTGTCGGACGCATCGCCCATTACGGCTTTTAAATCGATGATATTTTTAGGTTCTAATCCCTCGTCTTGAAGTCTTTTTAGGTCGTATTCCTCTACCTCGCTGACCCCTTTTTTTGTGAGCCAAACCGTGACGCTCTCGCTGACGGTCTGCAACAGATCGCGGTCGCCAGTCACTATCACGGTTTCGCCGTCAAAGCTCTTTGCGAGAGTACCGATTACGTCGTCCGCTTCAAACCCTTCCTTTTCTAACGGATTGATTTTCATGATTTTTAAGAGGTCGCGCATCACGGACATTTGAGGAATAAGTTCGGGCGGCATAGGCTTTCTCGTGCCCTTATAGTCCTTGTATTTTTCATGCCTAAAGGTGGGCTTACCCACATCGAAAGCCGCCGCAAGATGAGTGGGCGCAAGGCTCGAAAGGATCTTGGCAAGCATCGTGATATAGCCGTATACCGCGTTTACCACCAACCCGTCCTTTGTCTTTAGCGTGAGCGGGATTGCGTAAAAAGCCCTATTTAAAAGGCTGTTACTGTCTAATATGACCAATCTTTCTTTGCGTTTCTCTGACATCTGTACTTCCTTTGGGCGGTAATCGCATAATATTCTGTCCGTATTGCACAGTATCCTATCTGATACGGTATTCCATTCGGTGTAGTATTCTATAAAATACCGTTTTGTAGAATACTATACGAGGTCAAACCGTATCAAATTCTGATCTGCCCCGTCCCGTAAACGACATACTTTTCCGATGTAAGCTGTTCGAGTCCTATAGGTCCTCTCGCGTGTAATTTTTGGGTGCTTATCGCCATCTCCGCGCCGAATCCAAATTCAAAACCGTCGGTAAACCGCGTCGATGCGTTTATATAGACCGCCGCCGCGTCAACCCTTCCCGCAAATTTTTTCATAGCGGCTTCGTCCGTCGTGACGATAGCGTCGGAGTGTTTTGTGTTGTGGAGATTGATGTGTTCTATCGCGCCGTCGATATCCTTTACCACCTTTACGGCGAGTATCAACGCTTCGTATTCGGTATCATAATCCGCTGCCGCTACCGCCTCCGGATACAGCTCTATAGTCCGCGCACAGCCGCGTATCTCAACGCCCGCCGCCGCTAATCTCTTTAAGCATTTAGGTAAAAATTTCGCCGCGACCGCCTCGTCTACCAAAAGGGTTTCGGCGGCGTTGCAGACGCTCGGACGCGAGGTTTTTGCGTTAAAGATAATCTCCTCCGCGACCTTTAGGTCGGCTGTCTTTTCAACGTACACATGGCATATCCCGCCCGCCGACGCTATGACGGGCATTTTTGCGTTTTCTAAGACAAAGTGTTTGAGGGCTTCGCCGCCTCGCGGAATCACAGCGTCTATATATTTTTCTTGTTTTAAAAGTTCAGCCGCGTAGCTTCTATCGGTTTTATCGATAAATTGAATACCCTCGCTCGTCATAGTATTCCCGTTTATTGCGGTTTTCATAATACTATAAATAGCGGTATTCGTATATATCGCCTCTTTGCCGCCGCGTAATACGCAAGCGTTCCCCGATTTTAAACAAAGCACTGCCGCATCTACAGTCACATTAGGACGCGCCTCGTAAATGACAGCTATCACCCCAAGAGGCGCACGAACCTTTGTGATGCGAAGTCCGTTGGGACGCACTCTCTCCTCCGTGACCTTGCCGACGGGATCGGAGAGAGCTATAACGGCGCGAACCCCGTCCGACATGGCGCGGATTCGGCTGTCGTCTAAGGTCAAACGGTCTACAAATGAAGGGTTTTTATCCTTTGGAAAATTCGCAAGATCTATGCGATTTGCGCGCAAAATTTCCTCCTTGTGCTTGTCGATTGCGTCGGCAATCAAAAGGAGTGTCGCATTCTTTTCCTCCGCGCTTAAATAGCCGAGCTTTTCAGCCGCGGCACGCGCTTTTTTGCAAATCTCTTTGACCATAGCGTTCTCCTTTTTGACTATTCCTCTTCTCCCGCGTCTGTCAATTCGGCGTTGTGGAAGATATTTTGAACGTCGTCGTTGTCCTCTAATTTATCGATCATTCTATAGACCTTTGCTTCGTCTTCCGCGCTTAATGCGACGGTGTTTTCGGGAATCATGTCTATCTCCGAAGATATGATATCTATCTTGTTTTGTTCGAGCTTTTCTCTGACCGCGGACAAGTCTTGAGGCGCGGTGTATAGGACATATACGTCGCCGTCCGCGGCAAAATCCTCCGCTCCCGCGTCTAACGCAAGCATCATAACTTCGTCCTCGTCCCGACCGCCGTCGATTACGATGACGCCGCGCCGTTTAAACATAAACGAAACGCTTCCCGTCGTACCGAGCGCGCCGCCGCTCTTGTCAAAGGCATGTCTTACGTCGCCCGCGGTACGGTTTTTGTTGTCGGTTAAGCATTCGACATAAAAGGCGACTCCCGACGGACCGTAGCCCTCGTAGGTGATCTCCTCATAGTTGACCCCGCCCGCCTCTCCGGAGGCTTTTTTTATACTCCGCATGATGTTGTCATTCGGGATATTGTTTTCACGCGCCTTTACAATGAGGTCTTTTAACCTTGAATTTGTATTCGGATCCCCGCCGCCCGAACGCACCGCGACGGAGATTTCTCTCCCGATCTTTGTGAAAACATTGGCTTTAGCCGCATCGCCTTTAGCCTTTCTGTGTTTGATATTTGCCCATCTGCTGTGACCCGACATGGTAATCTCCTAATATAAATTTAGTTGTTTTGATATTTTATGTTTAAAAATTTTGAAAGATCGAACCTATTCCACGGCGATATCTCTTCGGGAGGATAGGACAAAAAGACCATCGTTTGATCCAAAACGGGA
>JAITOQ010000172.1 GCA_031289865.1 Clostridiales bacterium | reverse complement strand
TTTTGGATTTGGGCGCGGCTCAACTTATCCGACTTATTCGCGACGATATAAAAAGGAACGGCTTTAAAATATAGGTATTCTATCAAGCCTATATCGTCGTACGACGGGCCGTGGCGAATATCGATGAGAACAAAAACGCGCACGTTTTCTACCGTCTCAAAATACCCCTCCATGAGCCTGCCCCAGCCCGCCTTCTCTTCCTTAGAAACCTTTGCAAAGCCGTACCCCGGGAGGTCGGTCAAAACAAACCCGCCCTTGTCGGTGGATACCTCAAAATAGTTTACCAAACGCGTCCGCCCGGGAGTGTTCGAGACCCGTGCCGCATGATTTCGGTTTACGAGCATATTAATAAACGACGATTTCCCGACGTTCGATTTGCCCGCAACGGCACTTTCCATGCGCCCGCCGTCTAAAAATCCCTCTTTCGACGCCGCGGACTTGATAAAATTTGTATCTTTAATCAACATATCTTCCTAAATGCAGAATGCAGAATGCAGAATGCAAAATTGAGGATTTTAAAGAAAGGTCGGTGTCATTCTGAGCTTGCGAAGAATCCCAAACGATTTCTCCGAATTACATTAATAAAAATCCGACTTTGTTTTAGCTATTGTACAACTGCCGTTTTAGATTCTTCGCATTCGCTCAGAATGACACCCGTGGGACGATGTGGTCATCGTCCACTACAAAGTCCGCAATTCTGCAATTCTGCATTCTGCAATTCTACATTAAATAAATCGGTGAACGGGCTCTTAGGAAACGCCTCTCATGTCAGTCCGTTGCGAATTTGGATGAAACGTCACGTTTCTTAAAAAAGTATTATTACAAACCCGAATACAAGCGCGCGGTTCATATTGACCGTATACTTTTTGAGCGTCCACGGTCCGCAGCTGTTACTACCCGTACCGCGTACAAAGCCGTCTATTCTGATGTTTGTCGTAGTTTTTTCGGAGAGGTCCTCTTGGTGCTTGGCGTCCGTGAGCCGCTTTGTCGAATAGCTTGTCGCGTTAAACGACAGCGGTGCGTCTATTTTTTTTATCCGGATTCCGTTGTCCTTGTTGTCGGATATTTTGACATATCTAATCTCGGAGCGGTTTCCGCTGTCCTGCGGCTTTATATACTTTTCGGGCATTTCGTCCACCGTCGTGCGGTATATCCCGATCGGCGCGTGTTCGGCGATATCCGGAAGAGTTTCACGCGGTCCGCGACCGTAATATTCGATAGCTTTAAACCGCTTATCGAGCTCGATTTCTATCCCGAATCTCGGAATCGGAGTCAGATTTTTGTAGACTTGCGCGAGAATCGCGTCCACCGTAAGCTTTGCCGTCACGGTGATTTTGCCTTTGCCGTCTATCGTGTATTTGACAGTCGCGCCGAACAGCTTATGCTTTCCGTCCAATCCGTAACGGATTATGATTTCGACCTTCTTTTTTTCGTCCCGCTCCTTTTTGTTTTTGCCCGTATACGCCGCCGTGATTTTTTTCAATCTAAGCGTCAGCTTGTCCGTTCCCCAAAACGCATAGAGCTTTTTAATCATATTGTCGTTATCGAGAGGAGCGCGGAATACCGACGGATAAAAGCCCGTCAAGCCGCCCTCCGGCGCAAGATTTAGGTACTCCTTTTCCTTGTACTTGAGGCTCGTCATCAAGCCGCGTTCACGGTCAAAGACGGTGCTTCCCCCCTTAAATTTGACGGTAATGTCTTTTTCGCCCTTGATATTGATAAGCTCCGCTTTGTATTGCGTTTCATCAAGCTTGTCCGCGACAAATCCGTTTGACAGTTCTATCTGCTCTTCGGACAAAATATGTCCGTCGCGCTTGTCTATGGAGATAAAAGAGATGTGATAATCGGAATTTTTGTCTGCTTTTTTGTGCGCCACCGTGAGCTTTTTGCTCTTTTCGGGCTTTAGGTCAAAGTCGGCTTTTCCGCGCTCGATAATCTCGCCGTTTTTGGACAGCGTCCACGCAACGTCGATATAGCCCGACGACAAAAAGCGGTTTGTATTTTTGACGAGATATTCGCCGTGAATAGGCTCGCCTTTTTCGTCGTAGACCCGTTCAAAAAGGAGCGGTCTGTAGACGTGCTTCATCGAAAGCGCGCCCGTGTGAGGGGTTCTGTCGGGAAAGAAAAGTCCGTCCACACAAAAATTTCCGTCATGAGCGGTTTCTCCGTGGTCGCCGCCGTAGGTGTAGAGATACGGAGCGCCCTCCTCCGTGTGGATAACGGAGTGATCGAGAAACTCCCAAATGCAACCGCCCATAAGCGTATCGGAGGCATAAAACGCCTCGACATATTCCTTGAGATTGCCGGGACCGAAGCCCATCGCGTGAGCGTATTCGCAAAAGAAGTACGGCACTTCGCGGTGTTTTTTGAATGCCGTACCGCGCACGACGTTGTTGACATGAAACATAAACGGATACATGGTACTCGTTACGTCGTAATGCTTGCGCTTTGTGTGCCTCGCGCCCTCGTAATGTACGGGAATCTTTGTCCCCGTGTTTTTTAGCATTTGATAGCAAGCGTCTTGATTTTGAATCCCGCCCGCCTCGTTTCCGAGTGACCAAAGGATTATGGACGCGTGGTTTCTGTCCTTAAAATACAAGCGTCTTACGCGGTCGAGATAATGCTTCTCCCACTTCGGGTCGTCGCTGATACGGTCCATGCCCGGTTGGGTATTGAATATAGAAAACTTTTTGCCGTCCCAACAGCCGTGGGTTTCGATATCCGCTTCGTCTATGACGTACAATCCGTATACGTCGCACAGCGTGACAAAAACAGGGTCTTTCGGGTAATGAGAGGTGCGGACGGCGTTTACATTGTACTCCTTCATGAGGAGAATGTCGCGTTTCATTTCGTCTAAGGTGATGACATAACCGCCGTGAGGGGTAGAATCGTGATGATTTACGCCCTTTACCTTGATTTTTTTGCCGTTTAGCTTAAAAACTCCGTCCTCTATCACGATATCCTTAAAGCCCGTGTAATTGCGGATACATTCGACGACCTCTCCGTCCTTTTTGAGATACAGATACAGCTCGTACAGATTCGGAATTTCCGCACTCCATTCCTCTACCTTGAGGTTGTCGAGGGTCACCGAAACATTGCCGCCCTCAACCTTTTTTTCTGCGGAATAGATAACTGCTCCGTCCTTTTTAAGCTCGATTAAGATTTCAATTAAAGACGCTTTTTCGGCGGCTACGGCTTCCGTCGCTTTTTCTGTTTTTACGGCTTCTGCACTCGTTGCGTTTTCCGCATTTACGGCTTCGGCAACGGCTATTGCTTCCGCACCGCTTTCCGCATTCACAGCTTCCGTATTTGCCGCAGCTTCCGTTTCGCTTTCAGCATTCGCGGCAACTTCCGTATCCGCTGAGGCTTCCGCTACCGTCTCCGCGCTCTCTGTGTCCGACGTCGATTCGCTTTCTACGGCGACCGCATTCACGATTTTCTCAACCGTCTTTATTTCGGCTTTTAGGGTCAAGCGATAGGTGTCCGCGCTTTGCTTTTCGGTTTCGATACCAAAATCATTGATATAGGTTTCGCCGTATTCGGTGAGATAGACGTCGCGAAAAATCCCGTTCTCGCGGAACATGTCTTGATCCTCAAGATATGTTCCGTTGCACCACTTATAGACGACCGCGACAAGCTCGTTTTCGCCCGTCCCGACGTACCCGTCCAAAATGAATTCCGCGCTGTTGTGGCTCCCCTCGCTGTAGCCGACGTGATGCCCGTTGACATAGAGGTCGAGGCACGACGCAACTCCCAAAAACGTGACGATATGCCGCTTTGTGTCGTCCTTTATCTCAAACTTTTTAAAATAAACGCCGACCGAAGTATCCGTCGGAAAATTCGGCGGATCGGTATCGAAGGGATATCTCACGTTTAGATAAACGGGCGGCTCATAGCCCGTACGCTGCCAACAGGACGGTACTTTTATCGTGTCGAATTCCACCTCGTCCGTATCGAGCTTATCGGGTACAAGCGACACCTTTGGGAAATATTTAAATTGCCACTCCCCCGAAAGGACGGTAAGGCGCGACGCTTTTGCGCGTTCGGTCAAAAAATCCGTTTCGCCCGCCTCTTCCGCGCTCCTAAACGGCACAAAATAAGCCCTCGGCGCGAGCTTGTTTTTTTCAAATATTTCAAAGGTTTTGTAATTTGTTTTGTCGATTTTATAGATCATAAAATACCCTCTTTATCTCCTTTTTCTTTTTTGAATTAGGATTTTTTTGTTTGTATTATCTTTT
>JAITOQ010000113.1 GCA_031289865.1 Clostridiales bacterium | reverse complement strand
GATTGAGTTTTTTGACCTTTGCGACGTACTGTCCCGATTTTCGCTCCGCTTCGTTTGTGACCGCGCAAGTATTCATGACGTATACGTCCGCTACAGTTAAGCCCGTATCCACCTCGAATCCGCGCTTTAAAAGAGCCGTACCGATTGATTCTAATTCGTATTGATTGACCTTACAACCGAGGTTGATGAGAGAAACGCGCATAAATTTCAGTCCCCCGCTAAACGCTCGCATAAAATAGCCGCGACGGCGACGCCCGCCGTTTCACACCTCAAAATCCGTTTGCCGAGAGTGACGGGAGTAATCCCATGCGCGCTCGCGTACTCGCTTTCGCTTTGCGAAAAGCCGCCCTCCGCGCCTATCATAAAAGCTACCGAAAAGTTTTCACCTCGCGGAACATTTTTTGTTACGCTTGAAAGCCTCGTGCTTTTTTCGTACTCGTAAGCCATAACGGCAACACTCGATTCGCCCGCTATCCGTACCGCGTCGCAAAATCCGACGGGCGGTAAGATTTCCATTACGCGGCTCGCTCCGCACTGCTTAGCCGCCTCACGCGCTATCTTATTTAAGCGAATGAGATTGACCTCTTTTTCGTTGACATGTTCGCTAAAAAACGGGATAAATGTGCGTACGCCCATCTCCGCGGCTTTTTGCACTATGATTTCGATTTTGTCCTTTGCGGGAATCGCTTGAAGCATAGTCAAGGCATACGGGAGTTCGGTTTCGTTTTGAGTGACCGACTCGATTTTTGCGGTTAAGCGTCCCTCTTCTATCCCTTGAATGACGGCAAAATAATCTTTTCCATCCCCTACTGAAACCACGATTTTAAAGCCCTTTTTTAATCTCAAAACCTTTGTGATATGAAAAAACTCGTCGCCTTCGATTGCGACGGTTTCTCCTTGAATATTTTGGGGTTCTGTAAAAAATCTTTTTATTTCCATTATGCAAACAGCGATACGATTACGCCCGTTACGATTGCGACAAAATACAGTATTCCCATGATTCCGATATTCTGTAAGACCTTTTTATTCGCTTTAAACAGAACTATCAGACCGATACCCGAATTTGTAATCAAGCCCGCAAGCACCGACGCGAAAGACAACGTCCCGTCGATATAGAGATTGGTCAAAAGGACTGAGGATGCGCAGCTCGGTACAAAGCCGAAAAGCGCGGTGACGAACGGCTGAAAAAAGCTGTCCTTTAAGAGAATTGAGGAAACCTTTTCTTCTCCGATAAAATAGAAGGCGGTTTCAAAAGCTAAGAAGAAAATAAAGATATACAAAAACACTACGAGTGTGTGTTTGAGCGCGGCTAAAAATATGTTTTGTTTCCGGCATTTACAATGCGCGGCGTCATGCGACGGCTGTTCTATATCGCCGTCGGTTTTTTTGCGCGCTTTTTTTGCGAAAATATCGACGGTCAAGCCCACTACGATCGCTATTCCAAGCTTACTTAAAATTAAAAACAATACGTCTAAAAATCTATCGGGCTGACTCAACAAAATGATGAGCGCCTCGTCCGACGTTGCGATAAAAACCGCCAACAGCGTCCCAAGAGAGATAAATCCCGACGCATAGAGATTTGATGCGGCGGGCGTAAAGCCGCATTGCGGAATGACCCCGAAGAACGCGCCCGGTATACTTCCCGCACGGCTCTTTGATATCACCTTTGCAAGACTTGTTTTCCGTTCGATTAACTCGACTAAAAGGTATGCGAGAAATAAAAAAGGCAAAATTTTTAGGGAATCAATCAACACGTCTAATAAAACGTCGAGGTAGTTCAACTTTTTGCTCCTTTACCGCCGCGCTCTGAATCATCCGCGCCGCGAAGCGCGTTTTTTCTCTGATCGCGGTCTAAAAAACTTAAAATATCCGCATAGACCTCGCGGCGATTGGTTTCGTTTAAAATCTCATGACGCGCATCTTTGTATAGCTTAAATTTAATTCTTTTTAAACCGTTCCTCAAATATACCGCATAAAGCTGTTCTACAAACTTTCCGTTACCGCCGACGGGGTCTTTTTCGCCGCTTGCAATCATAATCGGAAGTTCGGGATTGATTTTTTGAACGTTTTCGTCGTCGGTCAAGGTGTCGAGTGCGGTCATGAACGAAACTTGAAAATTGATCGACATCGGATAACCGCATAACGGGTCGTCAATGTATCTTTGACCGTTTTCTTTGTCGCGGCTCAGCCAAGCGAACGTTCTGTTTTCGTCCTTAAAGGGCTTATCAAACGAGCCGAATGAGAGCTTGTTGATAAGCTTTGCGGTTCGTTTCCCGCCGATCACGGTTTTTTGAAATTTTGCGACGTACATTCCTATCTTTGCAAGCACGTCCGTCCGCGCCGCCGACCCGCTCAAAACGACGCATTCTATAGCGGGAGAATTTTGAATGTAAGCTTGCGTAATCATCGAACCGTAGCTGTGTCCCACAACCGATACGGGTAAATCGTATTTCGCCGCAAGGTATGCCGTAAAGGCAAGGTTGTCCTTTACCGTATCAAAAAACACGTCGCCGTTTTCATGACCCAAAACCGCCGCGCCTTTGTGTCCGCGCAGCTCCATCGCCGCCGCAAAATAGCCGTTCTCGTTTAAAAATGCGGCAAATTCAGCATAGCGCAAAGCGTGTTCCGCCATACCGTGTATGATCTGAACCACACCTTTTTGCTTTTTTTCCGGAACGTCGTCCCAAAGTATAATATCTCGCTCTGTTCCGTCAAAAGACATCCATTTAAATTCTTTCATTATGCTCTCCCCTTTTTTTTAAGTAATAAGTGTTGATAATTAGTTGAAAGTTGATAGTTGAAAGTGGAAAAGTAAGGATTATAAGAGATGATAGACCGCTAACGTTTTAGATTCTTCGCAAGCTCAGAATGACGTCGGTTTTTTTATTCGGATACGGGACGATGAATATCCCCTACAATGACATCGGCTTTTTGCAGTTTTCAACTTTAATTTTCAACTTTCAATTTTTAACTTACAAGCGAAGTTCCCCGCCTAATTCCGTTTTCACTCCTTCCAAAATCGCGTCGATTGCGGTCTTGATTTCCGTATCGTTTAGAGTACGGTCGTAGGATTGAAATTCGAGCGACAGCGCAAGGCTTTTTTTGCCGTCCGGTATCTGACTGCCGCGAAAGACGTCAAAGACGTTGATCTTTTCTAAGGTATCGTTCGCGTATTTTTTTATCGACTTTACGACCGATGCCGCCTCGACGGCTTCGTCGAGTAAAAGCGCGAGGTCGCGTACGACCGACGGGTATTTGGACACGGCGCGGAACGGTCTGATCAATACCGCGTTTTTGAGGATATAATCGGAGTAAATTTCGGCGGTATAGATCCGTTTTTCTTTGATCCCGTAATGCTTTGCAACGCTCGGATGAACCTCGCCGAAGCTACCGATTTTTATTCCGTTTGAGAGGATATCCGCGCTCCTTCCGCCGTGAAGATACGGCTCACCGCTCCTAATATATTCCGCGTCTATCCCAAAAATATCAAGTATCGTCTCTATAACGCCCTTTATTGTGTA